>NZ_JASUSU010000020.1:0-45818 GCF_030445905.1 Oceanotoga sp.
AAAATAATAATCAAACCATATTGGAATATAAAGTAGAACAATTAAAAAATATATTGATCAGTTAGTAAAATAATAATCAAACCATATTGGAATATAAAGAATGAAATTAATAATTCTTTTTATTCTACAAGAAATATAATAATCAAACCATATTGGAATATAAAGTGTCATATTTCTTATAATAAGAATCTCTATATAAAATAATAATCAAACCATATTGGAATATAAAGATACTAGTACCGAGCGAGTGGTTTGCCGCTCATAAATAATAATCAAACCATATTGGAATATAAATTTTCTTGCTTCATATCTATAATTAAGAGTTTCATAAATAATAATCAATCCATATTGGAATATAAATACATCTTTTAAAAGCGTTTTTAAAGCGTCTGCTTTATAATAATCAATCCATATTGGAATATAAATACATTCATAAGAGTATAACCTAAAGCGTTTGATATAATAATAATCAATCCATATTGGAATATAAATCTTGTATTATATAGTTTTGCAAATACTTTTGGGTTTATAATAATCAAACCATATTGGAATATAAATCAAGAAAATATTGAAAAATTGAAAAATGAAAAAAAAATAATAATCAATCCATATTGGAATATATTTTAAAAATTAAAAGGGGAGACTTTTCTTATGGATTTCGTTACAAGTGATGGTATAAAATTATATTATGAAAGAAAAGGCAATGGAATTCCATGCCTTTATCTTCATGGCGGACCAGGTTATTGGAGTAAATCATTTCAATATTATGCAGGTAAATATTTAGAGAAAAATTTTGATATGATATATTTAGATCAAAGAGGTTGTGGGCGTTCGGAATATAGTTTAAGTAAAGAATATTCTTTAGAGAAAATTATCAATGATATTGAAGAGTTAAGAATATTTTTAGGAATTAAAGAATGGTATATAATTGGCCATTCATTTGGAGGCATACTTGCGGTAAATTATGCTTATTATTTTCCAAACAGGACTATAGGATTAATATTATCTAATGTTACATTATGTATGTACTATTCTTTTATGCATCAGATAAATAAAGGTTCAGAAATTTTAGGAATTGAAAAACCAGTAATAAAGAAAGATGATTTCAAGTCATTTGTTGATACATTTTATTTTATTCTTAAAGAATTACTAATAAAAGGGGATTATTTCAAATTACAATTTTTAGAAAAAGAAAATAAAAAACAATTAGATTTAATAGATCAGTCATTACAATCTGATCCGAATTTTCAACAATATGTATTTTCATCTAAAGAATATTTTCAGGATTTTACACTATTAACAAAAAATATAAAAAAGCCAGTATTAGTTATTACAGGTGAATTTGATGATGCTATTGGGCCGGAACATTATCTTTCATTTAAGTTTGAAAATATTGTTATTCATAAAATAAAAAGTAGTCATCATCCTTATATAGAAAATCAAATAGAATTTAAAAATATTATAGAAGATTTTATTCATAAAGATTATCAAAAATAAAAATATATAGATATTATCTCCAAAGTAATTTTATAATTAATGAAATTTATAAAATTATTTTGGAGATATTTTTGTATTAGATCTGAAATTTTAAAAATAAATGGTATATAATATTATGGTATATAAACGAATACATAAAAGGAAGTGTTAAAGTGGGGAAACAATTGGATGTGACTAAAGACAATGTTGTTAAAGTTTTTTTTAAGTATACAATCCCTACGATGTTGGGAATGTGGTCTATTTCATTAGCTTCTATAGTGGATGGGATATTTGTTGGAAAATTTATAGACTCTAATGCACTTGCAGTTATAAATTTAGTTGTTCCATATGTTTCATTATTATTGGGATTAATAACGATGCTCGGAGCTGGAGGTTGTGTTTTAAGCGGAAAATTATTAGGTGAAAATAAAAAATTTCAAGCTTCATCTATTTTTTCGAGAGTAATTCAAATAATGTTTGGAATAGGTGTTATATTTTCTATTTTGGTTATAATATTTCCAGAAAATGCTGCTAGATTATTAGGTGCAAATCAAGTCATTTTAGAATATACGGTAACATATATAAAAATTTATTCGTATTTTTTACCCATACAATTATTAGGAATAGGAATAAGTTTTTTTGCAAGAGTAAATGGTAAACCAGGATTAACTTCTTTTGCTTTATTATTTAGTGCTATTATGAATGTATTTCTTGATTGGGTATTTGTTGTTATTATGAATAAAGGAATGGCAGGAGCTTCTTTAGCAACAGGAATTTCTCAATCTATGACATTTTTTATTTTACTACCATCATTTTTTTCTAAAAATAGTAATTTAAGATTTGTGATTCCTAAAGGAATAAAAAAAGAGATATTTTATTCCATGTATAATGGACTATCTGAATTATTAAATGAAACATCAAGTGGTATAGTTGCTTTTGTATTTAATCATGTTTTGATTCAACAATCTGGAGTAAAAGGTGTTGCTGCATTTACAATAGTCAATTATTTTTTATACAGTGGAGGACTTATTGCCTATAGTGTTGTTGCAGCTATTCATGGGCCGGTGAGTATTAATTATGGAGCAAAAAATACTAAACGTATGCATGATTTTTTAAAAGTTTCTATATTATTTAATATAGTGTTAGGTTCTTTAATAGCTTTTATTTTGAAAGGCTTTGATATACATTTGGTAAATTTCTTTTTAAAGTCAAGTGGAGTTGAAGTATCAAAAATGGCCACAATATATATAAGTATTATTTGGTATACTTTTTTTATAAATGGTATTAATATTGTAGTTTCAGGTTATTTTACAAGTATACATAAACCCATATCTTCATTTGCTTTTTCAGCTTTGAGATCTCTTATACTTCCAGTTAGTCTAATATTGATTTTTAATACTATTTTTAAAAATGAATATATATTTTATGCAGTTCCTTTATCTGAATTATTAACTTTAATAGGAATCATTATATATACAAGATTTGGAAAAAAGAATTTGGGATAATAAATAAACCGGCATTTATATGCCGGTTTTAATATATTTCATTTGCATCTTTAGGTAACTTATATACATCTTTTAAGAATTTAAGACTATTTTTTGCTTCTAATTTATTATAATTCATATTAAGTCCTTTCGATAATTCTAAAGCAACTTTATCAAATAAATCACACATTATAAAAACAGAATGCCAAATGTCTTCTGATTTTGCATTTGAATAAGTTTTTAGAAGACTTTCCCACATATTATTATTTAAATATTTTTTAATAAATTTTCCTGATTTTCCACAAGAAACTTTGAAATCATTTTCAAAACCTATTTTCCATTCTAATAATTTTATCAATTGTGGCCTTATAACATTATTTATCATATTTAAAGTATATATAGTTTCTTCACGCCATAATCCTTTAGCAACATTATTTAAACACCACCAAAATTCATTACAAGTATCAATAAACTCTTTTTCAACAGGTTTTTTTACCCAATATTTACTATCTGAAGATTTTTCAATATTTGGAAGAACATTATTTTTATCTAAAAGTATTTTGCAAAGAGTTTCATTTTTAATATCTTTCAAGGCATAAGATAAAGTGACTACATGTAAATCTAATCGATTACCATCTTTAAATTGAATAAGCCAACCGTAGCATTCTTCAATATTATTTTCATAATAGTAAGAATCTTCTGGATATTGCATATAAAGTCTTTCTCCAAATAAGTCTATCCAATTTTTATCTGTAATAAAAGAATCTGTCTCATTTACAACATAGATAATGTCATAATCTTGAAAAATATCCTTTTTTATATTTGGATTAGTTCTCGATCCAGTCATATAAACAGCTTTTATTCTATCATCTACTTTGGCAATATTTAATATTAAATCAAACATTTCAGATTCAGACCTCATAAAATCCCCCCCTTGTTTATTAAATTATACATAAAATAATATAAATTAAATAGTATAAATTAATAAAATAACATGATATAATATATGAAAAAGCTTCATTTAATATGAAGTATTTTTATTAGCTTTTCAGAAAACGTTTTCAAAAAAGTGAAGGGGGAGAATTATGGTTCATTTAAAAAACATCAAAAGTATTTTATTGGTTCTTTTAATCGGGATATTTTCAATAAGCTTATTTGCTTCTGAAATTCCTGAAAACGTTTTACGTATTCATTATCAAAGAACAGATGAAAATTATGATAATATTGTATTATGGATATGGAATGATACTACATGGACATCTCCATCAGGATGGCCAGATGGACTGATTCAATCAGGGAAAGATGATTTTGGTGTTTATTGGGATGTACCATTAAAAGAAAGTGCTAACAATCTTGGTTTTCTTATGGTTAATAAAGAAACACAAGAAAAAGATGGAGGAGACAAAGGATTTACCATGTTAAATGATTATAATGAAGTTTATACATTTATGGGAGAGGATAAAGTGTATGTAAACAAAGATAAATCCGTGCCTCATGCTATACTAAAGGGTGAAATTTTATCTGATGAAAAAATACTTTTAAATTTCACTAAAATCATTGGGGTGAGAAAATCACAGATAAAACTTGAAGATAAAGATGGAAATGAAATTCCTATAAAAACTACAAAACCATTGAGTAAAACATCTTTAGAATTAAATGCTGACTTAGATTTAGAAAAAGCTCCATTTAAAATAACATTTAATAATAAAACAATACAAGCAAAAGCTGGTTGGAGACTTATAGATTCTTTATATTCATATGATGGAAATGACCTTGGGGTTACATATAAGGATGGAGCAGCGACTTTTAAAATATGGAGTCCTAAAGCTTCAAAAGTATCCATTTATATATACGATAAAAACAATCAAAGTGTTGAGATAGCTAAAAAGAATTTGAATTTAAATGAAGAAAATGGAGTTTGGACTATTCATATAAACCCAGAAGAAATAAATGTAAAAGATTTAAAAGGTTATTATTATCAATATGAAATAATCAATGATGGAGTTTCAAAAAGAGTCTTAGATCCATATGCAAAATCTATGGCTGCTTTTAAGGTAAAAACTGGTGGTTCAGGTGGAGATAAATATACAGTAAATTCTGAAGAAACTGAAGATAAAGTGGGAAAAGGTGCGATTTTAAACCCATCTGAAATAGGTCCAAATTTAGATTATGCCAAAATAGATAATTTTGAAAAAAGAGAAGATGCAATAATATGGGAAATTCATATAAGAGATTTTACATCTGATCCATCGATAGAAAAAGATTTAAATTCAAGATGGGGAACATATAAAGCATTTATAGATAAATTAGATTATATTAAAAGCCTTGGAGTAACACATGTACAATTATTACCTGTAATGGCTTGGTATTATGGTGATGAAACGAGTATGGAAAAAAGAGAATTAAACTATTCATCACAAAATAATTCATATAATTGGGGATATGATCCTCATAACTATTTTTCACCAGATGGAGCATATTCTATGAATGCAGAAGATCCTCAATTAAGGATAAATGAATTAAAAGAATTGATAAAAGCAATACATGATGCTGGAATGGGTGTAATATTAGATGTTGTTTATACTCATATGGCACAAGCAAGTTTATTAAATGATATAGTTCCAGATTATTATTTCTTCATGGATGATAATGGTAATTTTGTTGGAGGTTTTGGAAATAATCTCGCAACATCTCATAAAATGGCTGAAAAACTCATGGTAGATTCAGTAAAATATTGGTTTGATGAATATAAAATAGATGGTATGAGATGGGATATGATGGGAGATGCAACTGCTGACTCAGTACAAAAAGCTTATGATGAAGCAAAAAAATTAAATCCTAATGCTCTTTTTATAGGAGAGGGTTGGAGAACTTTTAGCGGTAAAGTAGAAGATCCATCATTAGTACCAGCAGATCAAGATTGGATGATGAATACAGATGATGTAGCAGTATTTTCAGATGAAATAAGAAATGAATTAAAATCAGGATTTGGAAGTGAAGGGCAACCAAGATTCATAACTGGTGGACCAAGAGATATAAAAACTATATTCTCAAATATAATAGGAAAGCCTTCAAATGTAAAATCAGATGATCCTGGAGATATAGTACAATATATTGCTGCACATGATAACTTGCCATTACATGATGTAATAGCTCAATCAATAAAAAAAGATCCTGCAACAGATGAAGAAGAAATTCAAAAAAGAATAAGGCTTGGAAATACTATAATACTTACAAGTCAAGGTATATCTTTTTTACATGCAGGTCAAGAATATGGAAGAACAAAGCAATGGAAATCAGATCAAAAACCAGAACAAAAATATCATTATTTGACAGATGAAAAAGGAAATCCATTTAAAAATCCTTATTTTATACATGATTCATATGATTCATCTGATGCAATAAACATGTTTGAATGGAATAAAGTTATGAATGATGGTGTTTATAAAACTACTGTAGATTATACTAAGGGACTTATAGCTTTGAGAAAATCTACAGATGCATTTAGATTGGGAGATCATCAAAAAATAGAAAAAAATGTAAAACTGTTAAATAGCAAAGATATAAAAGATGTAGATCTTGTAATAGCATTCACAGCTGAATCAACAGATGGAGAAATTTATTATGTTATTATAAATGCTGATTCTAAAGTCAGAAAAATTCAATTGAATGGAGATATAAAAAATGCAAAAATTCTTGTGGATGCTGAAAAAGCTGGAATTGATGAAATAAAAGATCCTATTGGAGTTCAAATAGGTGAAAATTCAATAATATTAAATCCTCTTACAGCAACTGTATTAAAATTAAAATGATATAAATTAAATACTAATAAATACTTGATTTCTTGAACATGAAGAAATCAAGTATTTTTTTGGTATTATTTAAATAAGGGGGGATTATCATGGAATTAATTGAAGTCATGAAAAATCGTCGTTCTGTGCGAAAATTTAAAGATCAGAAAATAGATGAAAAAATTATACAAAAAATATTAGAAAGTGCAAAACTTGCACCAGAGACCGATACATGTAATTATTATTTTGGAGTTATAAAAAATGAAGAAATAAAAAAAGGAATAGGAAAGGAAACTTTATTTGCAAATTGGGTTGAAAAAGCACCTGTAATATTTGTATGTTGTTGTGATATAAGTTGGGATATAGCTGAACAAAAAGAAGATGATTATGGAGTTATTGGAAATAAAATGAGATATGGAGAAAATAAACAAAATTTTAAATTTACCAGAAAATATAACTTGCCAATTACTTTTACCAATTGGATATCCAGATGAAATACCTCAAGTAAAAAAAGAAAAAAATTTTAAAGAAAAAGTATTTTATGAAAAATGGGAAAATTAAAAAATATCTGGCAATGAACTACACCATGCCAGGTATTTTTTATTATTTATTTTTTAGCGATTAACATGAACAACTTATAAGGGACCTCTTTAGTTTCTGGATTTTTATAACTTTCAAATATAATTTTATAATCAATATTTTTAAATCCAGACTTTTTAACCCATTCTTTCATAACTTCAGGATCAAATCCATTATGTCCTTTAAAATTTGGAAAAGATTTGTGAAAATCTCCATTCTCTTCACAAAGCTCAATTATACATAATTTACCATTATCTTTTAGAACTTTATGCAATTCTTTTAAAGTTTTTTTAACATCAATAATATGATGTAAAGCCATGGAAGTATATATCAAATCGAAATTCATGTTTTTTAATCCTTCTGCATTAATATCAGTTTTAAATGCTTTCATATTATTTGTATTGTAAACTGATATCTTCTCATTTACTTTATCTATCATTCCTTGAGAGAGATCTACAAGAGTTATAGATTTAAAATAATCTTTTAAATTAAAGCTTATGAGACCTGTACCGCATCCAAAATCTAAAACTTCAAAATCTTTATTTGTTTCAATAGAACTTATTAATTCATCAGATATAATTTTTGCTCTTTCTATATTATATTCAGTATCCCATTTATCAGCTTTAGAATCAAAACTCATAATATATACACCTCCAAAAATATAAATGTAACTTAAAAAAATTATAGCATATAATTTTAAAATAGATAAAAAAAATCATATTTGCACAAAAAAATAAAAAAAAGAAGTTAAATAGAATTATGAATTAAATACTGGGATAATAGTATCAAAATATTGATCATTGGACTATAATATATCTAAGGGAGGTAAAGTCTAATGAAAATGCCTATGAAAATTGAAACGAAAATGTTTGCACCATGTGGGATGAATTGCATGGTATGCTATAAACATTGTCATACTAAGAAAATAAAACAGCATTGTGGTGGTTGCATGGTAGAGAGTAAAGGAAAACTAGAGCATTGTCGTAAATGCAAAATTAAAGATTGTGTTCAATCAAAAGGATTGACCTATTGCTATGAATGTATTGATTTTCCTTGCAAGCTAATAAAGAATCTTGAAAAACGTTATAATAAACGTTATAATGAAAGCCTTATTGAAAATAGCAGAATTGTAATGCAAAAGGGAATACCTCATATTATGAAAGCTCATATTCAGAAGTATACTTGCCTACAATGTGGGGGTATAGTTTCCTTACATGATAAAGTTTGTACTGAATGTGGAAAAGAAACAAATTAAAATAAAATTCCAAATATAATACTTGTTGCTGGAGGAGAAGAAAAAGCTCTTGCCTTACTTGCAATGTTAAAAGGAGGATATATAAATACCCTCATATCTGATCAAAAAACTTTAGAATTGATACTAAACTCAAAAAATATTTATACTTTGTTCAATAATAATTAATAATATTGAATAAAATTTAAAAAAAGTATATAATTAATGTATATAAAGGTATAACAAAAAAGATATATAACAATATCGGGAGGTATTAAAAAATGGGGGATATTTATAGCGAAATTAAAATAGTTACTATTCCAAAGATGAAGGTTGCAAGGTATGTTATAATAAGTCCAAATCCTGAGAGAGATGTTATGAATTATATGAATAAATGGGCTAAAGAAAGCGGATTATTAGATATAAAAGATTTTTCTCCGAGAAAAATAGGCTGGGATTTTCCTTTTGTAACCAAAGAACAATCCGAAAAATTTGGATTGAGAGGATATGTTTTTGCCTATTCTATACCAGAAAATTTTGAACCTAAAATAAATGGAGCACAATTAGATTATATAGAACAAGATACTTACGCAACCCTTAGAGTAACTGACCCTCATAGCAATTCATTTAAAAATATTCCAGAAGGGTATCATAGATTATTTAATTTTGTAAATTCTGGAGAATATAAAACTCTAACTTGGGAAAACAGAATAGCTTTTGAAGAAGAATTTGATATCGATGGAATTCATTATATGGATATATATATTCCCGTAAAATAATTAGGCTTTACAAACTTTTTTAAATATGATAAAATTTTAAAGGTGATATGAAATATCACCTTTATTTTTTATTTATATTGTATGCTTGGCATACAAAAAGGAGGGAAATATGAAAAAAATTTATTTATGTATTATTTTTTTAATTTTATTTGTAATGGGTTTTGCTTCTAATTCTGGTAAACAAATAATTGATTGTAGTGGTAATAAGGTGAAAATTCCGGAATCAAAAGATATAAAAAGAATAGTAGTAGTTTCTCCACCTATATTTCCAATGATTCTTTCTATGGTAGATGACTATGAAAAAGTTGTTGCTGTACACCCTTTAGGATTAAAAAATGCAAATGAAGAAATTTTAATCAAAAGATATCCAAAAATAAAAAAAATGAATACAACATTTGTAAAAGGATTCAATGTTAATGTTGAAAGTGTTTTAGCTTTAAATCCAGATATAATATTTTGTTATGGTGTTCAACAGAAAAAAAATCTTGATGGATTAAATATTCCAATTGTAGATTTTTTAATACCTGAAAATAATGATCCTATTTATACATTAAATAAATGGACAGATTTATTGAATGAAATTTTTGATTTAAAAAAATCATCTTTTATAATGGAAGAGCTGAAAAAAATTAAAAAGATTGAAACTGAAAATAATAATAAAACAAAAGTTCTCGTAATAATAAATAATGTTAATAATAAAATAACTATTTCAGCTTCTAATTCCTATGAAGATTATTGGTTGAATTATGCTGGGATGGAAAATGTTGCAGGTAATAGAGGTGGATGGCAAGGTTGGCAAGAAGTGAATATAGAAGAAATTTATAATTGGCAACCAGATAAAATTTTGATTTTTATGGGCCCTAAAGCTGAAGAGTATTTAAATGGGAATATGGGAAAAGAATGGGAAAGATTAAAAGCAATTAAAAATAAAGAAGTATATAATATTCCAAAAGGTTATTTTAATTGGAATGTACCTAATCCAGATAGTCCATTGATGTATAGTTGGTTGATATCACTTATGAGGAATGATCAAAAATCTTTTTATGAAGAAATTAAAAGATATTATGAAAAAAATTATGATATAAAACTTGATGAAAAGGATATCGATTCAATATTGAATCCAAAAGAAGGTAAGTAGTAAATGTTCAAAATTAATTTAAAATTTTATATATTATCTTTTATTAGTTTAGTTTTTTTAATAATCATATCTTTAATGATAGGTAGATACAATATAAGTTTTTTAGATATAAAAGATAGTTTTATGTATATTTTCAATAAGAATATAAAAATGACAAATGCAATGTTTATAATACTCGAAATAAGACTTCCTAGAATATTGATGGCTTTGTTGGTTGGTAGCAGTCTTGCAGTTTCAGGTACATGTATACAAGCTGTTTTTAAAAATCCACTTACAAGTCCTAAAATACTTGGAGTATCTTCAGGTGCAGCATTTGGAGTAGCTTTTGGAATAATGTTTTTTAAAAATTATATTATGGTTTATATAACTTCATTTTTATTTGGAATATTTGCAGTTTTTCTAACTTATTTATTTGCTAAGAAGAATGGAAAAACTACAATACTATCATTGATCTTATCTGGAATTATAGTAGATTCTCTTTTTACATCTTTTTTAACGATAATACAGTTTAATGCAGATGTTGAATCTGAACTGCCTTCAATAATATATTGGCTTATGGGGAGTTTATCAGCAGTTAGAATGAAAGATTTAAAAACTGTTTTTTTTCCGATTATTCTATGTATAATATTAATTTTTATGCTTAGATGGAAATTAAATATATTATCCTTATCTGATGAAGAAGCTGAATCACTTGGATTTAATGTAAAAATATATAAAATCATTATCTTATTTCTTGTAACTATATTATCCGCTATAACAGTTTCTATATGTGGCATTATAGGATGGATAGGATTGGTTACACCGCATTTTGTAAGATTGTTTTATGGGACATCATATTAATTTAATACCAGGAACTATTTTTTTTGGAGGATTTTATTTATTAATAATAGATAATTTAAGTAGATCTATAACGGGATCAGAAATTCCACTCTCAATAATGACGGCAATAATAGGTGCTCCTTTACTTGGATTTTTTATAAAGAAAAAAGGAATGATTAACTTATGAACATAAAAGTTAAAAAAGCTACATTTTTTTACGGGAAAAGATGTATATTTAATAATATAAATTTTGAATTAAATGAAGGTGAAATGTTAACCATACTCGGACCAAATGGAGTTGGAAAAACAACACTTATAAAATGTTTGTTGGGTTTTAGTCAATTAAATCAAGGAAATATTTTTTTTGATAATAAATTATACAAAGATATAAATAAAAAAATATTTTGGAAAAAGATTAGCTATGTACCTCAAATAAAAGAGTTTAATTTCTCGTATGATGTAAAATCTATGATAATGCTTGGTAGAAATCCTTATATAGGGTTTATGAAAATGCCTGAAAAAAATGATTATTATGAAGTGGAGAAAATAATAGAACTATTTAATTTGGAAAAAATAAAAAATAAATCTATGAATAATTTAAGTGGTGGAGAAAAACAAATGGTATTAATAGCCAGAGCTATGGTTTCTAATCCAGAAATGATGATAATAGATGAACCAGAACTCAATCTTGATATATCTAATCAAGATAAAATATTTAAGATTTTAAATAAATTGATAAAAAATAAAAAAGTGAGCTGTATAATAAACACTCATAATCCCATCAATGTAATAAAATATAGTGATCTTTCTATTCTAATGAAAAAAGATTTAAGTTATTATTATGGAAAAACAAATGAAGTTTTAAATATAGATAATATAACAGATGTTTTTGAATTATCAAAAGATTATTTTAAAAAAATAAAAGATAAAATATTTTTGGAGGTTTAAAGATATGAAAGAATATATGAAATTAATTTTAGATTATAATAGAAGCAAGATTTTCATAACAGCTTTAAAATTAGACATTTTTTCTCATTTAGAAGATGAAATAGATTCAGATTATATAGCAGATAAATTATCTTTAGATAGAAGAAACACAAAATTCTTTTTAAATGCACTTTCCTCGAGTGAATTTATAATTAAAAAAAATAATAAATATAAAAACACATATAAATCGGATAAATATTTAAATAAATCAAAAAAAGATTATATGGGAGACTATATATTATTTAGAGAACAAATGTCATCATTAGAATCATTAGATAAAAAACTTTTAAAAAAACAATACAAAAAAATAAATGATGGTTGTGATATGTATGATTTTTATGAATTAGCTAAAGTTACAAGAAAAGAAATGTTTTTTGGAAAAGTTCAAAATATTTTAAATTTAATAGGAAAAATTTTTAATAAAGATCAAAAATTCAAAGTTTTAGATCTCGGTGGAGGATCGGGAACATTTGCAATAGAGATCGCAAAAAAATATAAAAATTCTCAAACGTTTATATTTGAAAGAGATAATGTAACTCCAATTGCAAAAGAAATAATAAAAAATGAAAATGATTCAGATTTAGAAAAAAGGACTCATATTCTCGAGGGTGATTTCAATTCAGATGAAATAGGAAAAAACTATGATTTTATAATAGCTTCGGGAATAATGGACTTTGCAGGTGAAAATATTCAAAACTTATCAGACAAAATATATAATTCTATGAATAAAAAATCATATGTTTATCTTGTAACTCATGGTGTGAATGAAAACTATACAAAACCAGAACCAGCAATAATTGGTTGGTTATCCGGTCAAATAAATGGTCTTGATATATTAACTTGTGAAAGAAAAATTATAGATAGCTTTTTTGAAGCTGGATTTAATAAAATAGAAAAACTCGATGAAAAAGAGGGATTCTTAAACTCTTATCTGATACACAAAGATTAAATATTGAAAAAACTTTATTTTATTATATAATAAAAATATGAGAAAAAAAATATTTGAAACTATGAGTTTATTCATGAAATTAGTAGAAAATGCCGCTAATGGTAAGAAAAAAATCTTAGACTTCGGCGATGATATGAAATTTTACAGAGGAGAAATACATCTAATAAAAGTTATAGGTGAAAATCCAGGAATGTATATTTCACAAGTTGCGAGATATCTCAAAGTTACAAGAGCTGTAGTATCAAAAACACTTTTAAAACTTGAGAAAGATGGATTTATAATCAAGGAGGAAGATGAAGAAAATAAAAAAAAATTACGTCTTTTCCTTACGAAAAAAGGAAATCTTGCATATGTAAACCATCAAAAATATCATCTTGAAAATGATAAAGAAGTTTATGATTACTTAAATGAGCTCGATGATGAACAAATAAAAATTATAGAACAATTCCTAAAAAAAGCAGGAAAAATGCTTGAAAATCATTATTAAAAAGGAGTGAAGCTGTATAAGCTCACTCCTTTAAATTTAAATATCTTTTATTTCAGTATATGTATTTAAACCATAAGAACCAACAAAATCACCTTTTAATCTAACAAAAACAGCATTTTTTTCCTTATGACCTGAATCTATTTCAGCAGTAGAACCGCTATTCTTAAGTATATCAATCAATTCTTCTGTGCTCAATTGTTTTGTTCCTTGATAACCAGTTACTTTTGTTAAAAGATAAAAAGGTATTCTAAAATCATCGATTATATCGATATACCAAAATGCTTGTATGGATGTTTCAGGATTCACAGTTATATCTTGACTGAACAAATATTCTTCAGTTACTGTTTTAGACCATTTCTGTTGACTTTCTAATGTTAAATCAATAGATAATGATGATTCTGTAGATCCAAGAAGTGGAATACTTGCTTTAAAAGTACTTGTCATACCAGTATGAAGAGTTTCTGTCAATGTAAATTCAAAAGTATTAGAAAGAGAAATCTTTTTTTCTATATGATGAGTTATTTGAGTGTTACTAGGGTTTTTAATAGTTTGTGTACCAACTAAATCTTTATTTGCACCAGATTCAGGATAAGTAACTTCATCAAAAATACAATCTAATACAGTAGAAGACAAAAGTGCAAAAAATGTACATGAATAAAAAAGTCCTGTATTATTTTCTGATTTATGAGTTTGCACAATATAATCATTATTACAACATATAGAAGGATCTACACCATTTTCAAACTTATATGAAGGACCAAAATCGATTTCTTTTGAATAATCATCTAAACTACCAATATGATACCAAAGAATATCATGATTATTTGATTTATGAAATTCCACAACAGAATTCAATTCATTAATAGAGATATCAGGTTCTGAACCAGTATCATAATTATAACTCTTACTCCAATCAACTGTTTTAGAAGATTTATTTAAAGTTCCAATATGATACCATAAATTCCCACTACTTTGAGACTGATGAACTTCAACTATGAAATTAGAGTTCATTGATACTTTTGGCAATTTACCAGTATCATATTTATGACTTTCACCCCAATCAATAGTTTTATTATTAACATTAACAGTTCCTACATGATACCATAAATCTTCCATATTCGATGAATTATGTACTTCAACAACAGAGTTTTCAAAAATAGCTATGGAAGGTTCTTTTCCAGTGTCATACTTAACACTCTTTTTAAGTTTTAACTGAGTACTTTCATTTACCAACATTTTGATTCCTCCTTTTTTTATAAAAGTTAAAATGCAGGAATCATACATTTTTATATTTAAAGATATACAATAAAATAAAAAAGTTAAAATCTTAATATAAAAATGAAATGTTTTTAGTATTTTTAAATAAATGTATGAACTTATATTTTACATAATATAAATCTTTTATTATTATTATATAATTAAAAATTATAAAAATCAAGCATTTTATGTTAAGAAATAAAAAAATATATAAATTTAAGATAATTTTTTAAAAATATAATCAATTTCTTCATAATTTTCTTTAAAAACTTCTAAAATGATAGGATTGAAATGCTCAGGCTTAACTCTATCATCACCTTTAACTATAATTTTATAAGTTTCTTGAAGCGAAAATCCTTTTTTATAAGAACGAGGAGATCTCAAAGCATCAAAAATATCAGCGAGTTGAACTATTTGAGCCTCTAAAGGAATATTATCTCCTTTAATACCATATGGATAACCAGAACCATCCCATTTTTCATGATGATATAAAGCTATATTTTGAGCCATATGAAAAAATTCTTCATCGAGTAGTTCTTTTGCACTAATTGTATGATTTTTCATAATTTTCCACTCATTTTCTGTAAGACTACCCTTTTTATTTATTATTTCAGTTGGAACAAATATTTTACCTATATCATGTAAAGGAGCAAATTTTTTAATATCTTCAACAAAACCCTTATCCATACCGAGTTTATCGGCAATTAAAGCTGAAATTTCTCCAACTCTATAAACATGTTGGCCAGTATTTTCATCATGACCTTCTGCAATTATGGAGAGTTTATGAGCAAAATTGAGATAAGCTTTTCTCAATTCTTGATTTTTTTCCTCTATTGTTCCATAGGCGTTTTCAAGCTCATCATAACTTTCTTTAAGATCTTTAAAATAATTTTTTAATGAAATCTGAAAATTCAAAGTTTTATTCTTCAATATATTTATTTCTTCAATTTTATACATATCTTTTATAGATAATAAAGCGGATTTTTCAGGATTATTAATATCGAATTGATTATAATTTGATATTATCTTTTCTAGAGGAGAAACTAAAAGTATTTTGGATTTTTTATTTATAGCTTTTATAAAGCCGAAAAATACTATCATAAAAACTATAAAAAATACTATTGAAAATAAAATGTTTTTTAAAGTATATATATTATCTACAGAAATTTCTAATACATATCTAATTGGTTTAAAACCAGTATCTTTTAACTTATATATATAATATAATTTTCTATTATAAAAATTATTATATGTGATATGATCATCTTTTGTATGAAAAATATCATCTATTATTGTGCTTATAAAATCTGTAGGCTCATTGTTTAAATTATTATCAGATTGAATCATCTTTATATTTTTATCAGAATCAATTATATATAAATTACTGAACTTAATATCTGCAGAATCTGAAATTAAAGAGGTTGAAATTCTTTGAAAAATATTATTTATGAAATTTTCTGATATTATTAATTCTAATATTATAAAATAATTTTCATTTTTTGTTATGAAAAATTTTTTTAAATTATTATTTTTGAAATCAAGCACAAAATCACTTATAAGAGATTCATCGAAAAATAAATTTCCAGAATTAAATATAAAATTATTCTTATAATAATTACCTTTTAAGTCCTCAATATTAGAATCTATTATATACCCCTTTTTAGTTGTCTTATAATAATTTATAGAATAGATATAGTTTTTAAAAGTTTTTGGGGGCATTTTTAATTCATCTTCAGTTCTTAACATATTAAAATAATCATTTAAAATATTGTTGAAATCTTCATTTATCATCGCCAAATTATCTTCAAAAGTGTGAAGTGTTTCATTAAATATTTTAGTTATTATAGATATTTTTTCTTGTTCTTGCTGAGTATTTTCATATATATTTATAGAAAAAATAACAAAAAAAGATATACTCACAAAAGTAAATATTTTAAATATAATTTCTCTTTGAATAAACCTCACTAATTTCAATTAGATCACCAACCAAAATTTTTTTTATTTATATATAGATTAACAGAAATTCTTTAAAAATTTGTACTTTATATAGTTTTGATTGTAAATAATTATTTTAACATTTTACATATTAATTCGATAAAATTAAACTAAAGAAATAATAAAATCTGAATTATAGAGATTTAACAAAATTATAATTAAAAAATTTATTGTAAAGAATATTAAAAAAATATTTACCATTAGAAATTCTAAATTTGACTTTTTAAAGGTATTATATAATTAGTTTCAATATAATTAAACGGTTGATAAGTAAAAATGTTAATCAATTAATAATTAATTATGTATTTATAGTTTTATAGTTAAAATTTTCACTTATGTGATTTTTGTAGGAGGCAAGTATGAAGATTTTTAAGCAGGTAGTTGTATTTTTATTATTAACTTTTTTAATGATTTCATTAGTTTCATGTAAAGACTCAAAAGATTCAAATGTATTTACAGGTGAAGGAAAAGGTAAAAATGGTACTATAAAGGTTGAAGTTACTATTGAAAATAACGAAATAAAAAAGATCGATGTAGTTGAAAATCATGAATCTGAATTTACAAAAGATGTATTTACAAAAGTTATTAATTCTATAGTTGCTCAAAACAACCCAGATATAGATGTATTATCAGGTGCAACATGGACTTCAGAAGGAATAATAACAGCAGTAAAAAATGCTGTAGATAAATCAGGCATAAAATTAACACCTAAAGTAGTTGCAGATGATGCTAAGTTTGAAGATGTAACAACAGATATTGTAGTAGTTGGTGCAGGTGGAGCTGGATTATCAGCTTCTATAGCTGCAAAAAATTCTGGTGTCAATGTTATATTAGTAGAAAAAACAGCTGTTGTAGGTGGAAACACAAATTATGCAACAGGTGGATTAAATGCTGCAGAAACAAAAATTCAAAAAGAAAAAGGTATAGAAGATAGTGTAGAACTTTTTGTTGAAGATACTATGAAAGGTGGAAAATACCTTAATAATGAAGAATTAGTAAAAGTATTGGCAGAAAAATCGGCAGAAACTGTAGATTGGTTAATAGAAATGGGTGCTGATTTGACAGATGTGGGAAGACTCGGTGGTGCAAGTGTTGATAGAGCACATAGACCTACAGGTGGAGCTGCAGTAGGATCAAATGTTGCAAAAGCATTAGAAAAAAAAGCGAGAGAAGTTGGAGTAGATATAAGAGTAGATAATAAAGCGGTAGAATTATTAAAAAATGATGATAGAATCACTGGTATAAAAGTTAGAGATTCAAAAGGTCATGAATATAGTATAAATGCTAAAGTTGTTATATTAACAACAGGTGGTTTTGGTGCAAATCAAGATTTAGTTGTTAAATATAAACCTGAATTAAAAGGATTTGGTACAACTAATCAACCAGGGGCAACAGGAGATGCAATTGGTTTAGGCGAATCTGTAAATGCAGATTTTGTTGATTTAGAACAAATTCAAATCCATCCTACAGCATCAAGTGTTAATGGAGAACTCATAACAGAAGCAGTAAGAGGTAATGGAGCAATATTAGTTAATATAAATGGTGAAAGATTCATAAATGAACTACAGACAAGAGATGTAGTATCAGCTGCTGAATTAAAACAACCAGAAGAAAGAGTTTATCTTGTTTTCGACCAAAATGTAAGAGATAGTTTAAAAGCTATTGAAAAATATTCAAAAGCAGGATTATTAATAGAAAGTGAAACATTAGAAGATTTGGCAAAAAAAATAAATGTTAATGAAGAAAATCTTGTAAAAACAGTTGCAAAATATAATGGATTTGTTTCAAATAAAAATGATGTTGATTTTGGTAGAACATCTATGACAACAGAATTAAATAAAGCACCTTATTATGCTTTAGGTGTATGGCCAGCAGTTCACCATACAATGGGTGGAATAAAAATAAATACAAATGCACAAGTTATAAATAAAGATGGAAATGTTATAAAAGGTCTTTATGCTGCTGGAGAAGTAACTGGTGGAGTTCATGGTGCTAATAGACTTGGTGGAAATGCCATGGCAGATATAACTATATTTGGTAGAATTGCAGGATTAAACGCTGCGAAAGAAGTAAAATAATTAATTAATGAAAAAAAGTGATATTACTATAATAATATTAATAGTTTTAACGGCAATAGTATTTATAGCATATCAAAAATTAAATTCTCAAAAAGAAGGCAAACTTATTGCTGAAATATATGTTGCAGATGAATTATTTGGTACTTATGAGCTCACTGATGAAGAACAAAAAATCTTAATAGATACAATTTATGGTACGAATATTCTTATAATACATAATAAAACCATAGAAATGTATGAATCTGATTGTGATAACCAATTATGTGTACATATGGGAGCTAAAAGTAAAAATGGTGAGATGATTGTCTGCCTCCCAAATAAAGTCTTTGTTGAGATAAAAACAAAATAATTTCATATCCTCCTATTTAAAATAGGAGGATATTTTGAATAATATTAAAATTTAAAAATATGGATAAGTAAATTTTTGGTAAATAAATTTTTTTATGTTAGAAAATATTTTTTAAGAATGAATCTCTTTAAAATACTTATTAAGAGTGCATAATAACTAAGATTTATATCTAATGATATATATATTTAATTGATATATACGATAAATTAATATATTAATCACAAAACATTTATAAATGCAGGTTTTAGAATTTTTATATAAAAATACTATTTTTTTCAGATTGAAATAAAGTTTAAAGTATTAAAATAAATGATTTGAAAAATTCAACTATACGTTTGATTAATTAGTGATTTTTCTGATATAATAAAATATGTAAGGTTTGCACACCTAATAAATTCTCTATACTTTTAAAGTATCTTTTTTCACAAGGTGATTATTTTTTGTTTTTAAATTCAGATAATATTTATCTAAATTTAAAGAAAAAATACATATTTTTAACTATTTTTATTTTTGAGGAATTTTTCCATCAAAAGCCATTTGGCTAGGGTAAGAAATATTTTTATATGAAAGGTGATATTATGAGTGATGTAAAGAAAATTGTTTTACTTGGTGCAGGGTATGGCGGAGTTTTAACAGCCAAAAAACTGGCAAAAAAATTTAAAAAAAGAGACGATGTTACAATAACTCTCATAGATAAAAATCCGTATCATACAATGCTTACAGAACTTCATGAAGTTGCGGCAAATCGTGTACCAGAAGATGCGGTAAGGATAAGTCTTGAGAAGATTTTCGCTGGAAGAAAAGTTAATATTGTTTTAGATTATATTCAAGAAATTGATTTTGAAGGTAAAAAACTTGTAGGTGATGTGAACACTTATGATTATGATTATTTAGTTCTTGGTTCAGGATCTAAACCAGCTTTCTTTGGATGTAAAGGTGCTCAAGAAAATGCATTCACATTATGGTCATTTGAAGATGCTTTAAGAATAAAGCAACATATAATGGATAATTTTACGAAAGCAGTTTCAGAAAGAGATGCAAAGAAAAGACAAAAACTATTAACTTTTGTAACTATTGGTTGTGGATTTACAGGAGTTGAAATGGCTGGCGAACTTGGAGAATGGGTTAAAAGACTATGTCAAGATTTTGATATAGACAGAAGTGAAGTTAAACTTTATATAATGGATTTACTTCCTAAACTTTTACCTATGCTCGATGATAAACTCATCAAAAAAACAGAAAATCGCTTGAATAAATTAGGTGTTGAAATACTTTTAAATTCTAATATAACTGAAGTTAAAAAAGATGGTGTAATAATAAATAATGAAAGATTTATAGAATCTGAAACAGTTATATGGGCAGCAGGTATTGAAGGCAGTGATATAGCTTCAAAACTGGATATAGAAAAGATAGGAAGGAATCGTGTTCAAACAGATGAAAATTTGAGAGCAAAAGGAAAAGAAAATGTATTTGTTGTTGGAGATAATATCTTTTTTATACCAGAAGGAGAAGAAAGACCAGTACCTCAAATGGTTGAAAATGCAGAACACTCTTCAGCTCTTGTTGCAAAAAATATAGTTGCCACAATAAACGGTGGAGAATTACTTAAATATAAACCGAAATTTCATGGTATGATGGTTTCAATCGGTGGACAATATGCGGTTGCACAGGTTGGAAGTGCTCAAAAACCTATGAAATTCACTGGCTGGATTGCAATGTTTATAAAACATTTTATAAATGTAATTTATTTCTTACAAGTAGCAGGATTTCATAAAGTATGGAATTATGTTATACATGAATTTTTCTCAGTTCCAGATAGACGTAGCTTTCTTGGAGGATATTTTGCTAAAAGATCGCCTAATTTTTGGTTATTCCCATTAAGGTTATTTGTTGGATATAAATGGCTTGAAGAAGGGATAGCAAAATTACCAAGAGTTCTTGAAAATCCAAGCGATATATTCCTCATACCTGCAAAAGTTGCGGCTACTTCAGGTGCTTCATGGGCAGATACGGCTACAGCAGCTTCACAAGTAGCAGAAGCGGCTACTTCAGGTGGAGCAGAAGCAGCAACATCAGCATGGGGAGCGGCATTACCAGTTCCAGAATGGATTCAAGGTATAGTTGATTGGTCTATGAATTTGATATTTTATTCCTCAGATGGAAGTTTTACATTTATGGCAACATTTTTCCAGACCGCTATGGTTTTTGCAGAAATAGTCTTTGGTATATTACTTATTGCAGGATTATTTACAGCAATTTCTTCACTTGCGACAGTTGCAATGGGAATTATGATATGGTCATCTGGAATGGCTCCATTTGAAATGTTATGGTATATATTCGGTGCTATAGCGCTTGTTGGTGGATCAGGAAGTACTTTTGGCCTTGATTATTATGTGTTACCTTGGTTAAAGAAAAAATGGAAAAAAGTTAAATGGGCTAAAAAATGGTATTTGTATACCTGATTTAGATAAAATAATAAAAGCGTGTTCATTATTAAAAGCACAAGAAAGTGAACACGCTTGTTTTTAATTCAAAAGATATAGAAATTGGTGATGAGATGAGTAAATTTTGGAAGGATTACCCTGATATTGAAAGGGAATTAGAATATGTTAAAGAAACTATGCTAAAAGTCAGTAAAAGTAGTGAACAATATCTAAACAATTCTTTTGATTATCTGTATTCAACAGGTGGAAAAATGTTGAGACCAGCTTTTTTAATAATTGGAAGCTTGTTTGGAACTAAAAATGTTGAAAATGCAGAAAATATACGTCAACTTGCAGCGGCTATAGAAATGTTACATTCAGCAACATTGGTACATGATGACATAATAGATGAATCATATCTTAGACGTGGTAAGGAATCCATACACTCTAAATATTCTAAAGAATATGCAGTATATATGGGAGACTATCTTTTCAGTCAATGCTTTTTAATGCTTTCAGAATTTGATATATCTCACACTTTACTAAAAGAACTTGCTAAAGGGATTTCAATGATTTGTAAGGGTGAAATGATACAAAATCAATATAGATACAATTTAGATATATCTGTTAGAAAGTATTTAAAAATAATTAGTGGCAAAACTGCTGCTTTATTTGCAGCAAGTCTTTCAGCTGGGGCAAATGAAACAGATTTAGATTCAAAACAAATAAAAAAAATTGCAAAAGCTGGACATCATATTGGAATGGCTTTTCAACTTACAGATGATCTTTTAGATTATAAGAGTGATGAAAAAACTCTTGGAAAAGAAGTACAATCGGATATTTTGAGAGGATATTATACTTTACCCATAATACTTTCATTGAATTCAGAGTATTCATCGGATATAAAAAAAATATTATTAAAAGATACTTTAAAAAAAGAAGATATTTCGCTTTTAATTGAATTAACTCAAAAAAGTGGTGCTATAGACAAAACAGAAGAAATGGCTGAAAGATATACTAAAAAAGCTATAGAGGATATACAAGGACTTCCAGATTCGAAAGGGAAAAATATTCTTCTTGAAATAATTCCAAAACTATTAAAAAGAAACTATTAAAATTGGTGATACCATTAAGGTATTACCTTTTTTAATATAATAAATCTTATGAGGTGTTTTTAAATGACTATAGAATCATTTTTTAAGGTTGTAGAAATACAGACAAAACTTGCAAGTGTTTTTCCTTTTATAATAGGAATATTATATTCTTATTATATGTATGGAATTGTAAAACCATTGAATATAATTATTATGTTTATATCTTTGATATGTTTTGATATGGCAACTACAGCAATAAATAATTATATGGATTACAAAAAAGCAATAAAAAAAGAAGGATATGGATTTGAACATCATAATGGTATAGTGAAATATAATCTAAAAAAAAGTGAAGTAATTACAACTATACTTGTTTTAATTATAATAGCTGTTTGTGCTGGAATATACTTAACCTATCTCACGGGTTGGATAACTTTATTCATAGGTGTAATATCTTTTATAACGGGAATATTATACTCTTTTGGGCCTATTCCAATATCAAGAATGCCTTTAGGAGAGATTTTTTCTGGATTTTTTATGGGATTTATAATATTATTTTTATCTGTGTATATAAACATCTATGATATGAGTCATATAAGTATGAGGATAGAAAACTGGAATATAGTTTTAAACTTAAATATTATAGAAATAATAAAAATTTTTTTAATATCTATGCCACTATTTTTTTCTATATCAAATATAATGCTTGCAAATAACATATCAGATCTAGAAGAAGATATAGCTAATAAAAGATATACACTTCCGTATTACTTAGGAAAGAAAAATGCTTTAAATTTATGGAGAAATCTTTATTATATATCCTATGCAGATCTTTTAATATTAATGATTTTAGGATGGATGCCTTGGACTACAGTCATAGGACTTGCAACCATAATACCTGTAACCAAACATATAGGATATTTTATGAAAAAACAAACTAAAAAAGATACATTTATATATGCAGTCAAAAACCTTGGATTAATAAGTATATCTTATATAATAAGTTTAATACTTGGAATATTTTTCAAATCAATATAAAAAGACGACTGAGATAGGATAAAATCCAATCTCAGTCATTTTTTACCATATAATAATAATTATAAACAGTTTTATAACCAAGTTTTTCATATAGTTTAAAAGCCGATTCATTATCAGATAAAACTTGCAGATAACTCTTTCTATAACCTCTTTCTGAAGAATAATTGAGAATGAAATTCATAATATATTCTCCATGTCCCAATCTTCTAAAATCTTCATTTATAATTAAATCAAAAACACCAACAAATTCGCTTTCAAATACAGCCATTGCAATTCCAATGATATTTTCATTTCTTTTCAATATTATATATAATGATTCATTCAGCATTTTTTCAAACATTTTCTTTGCAGTAGATCTTTGCTCTAAATTTAAATTTTTCATATTGCAGAAGATTTCAAACCATTCTTCATTAAACTCTTCAAAATAAACAAGTTCAGAATCACTTTTTTCTTCAAAAGAAATATCATCATGACTTATATGAAGCAACTGTACATCTGACTTTCCAATAGGAGTATAATCATGAGATTCAAGAAATTCTTTTATATAATGAGTGCTGTCTGTCAATTTGAATATAGGTCTTAGATTCATTTTTTCATAAATACCTTCGCATTTTTTTAATTTATACTCTAAGTCATCGTTGCTATCATATAGAATATTTACTGAGTTTGCTCTTTTTGTAAAACCATTGGAAAATCTAAGAAGCCATCCATCCATATAGTACTCATTCAATGCCGGCCAGGCATTAAGTGTTACCTGCTCAAACTGTTGAATAAAGTTTTCTTTTAACATAAATCCTCCTTAGAATAATCATTAATATACATAAACAATTATAACACTATTAACATAGATTTTAATTCTCAAAAATAATTAATAAACCTTGAGTATACATAAATACAAAAAGAAATTAATGATTTATATCTTTTTAAGTAATTTATAGTATAATATATTTAAATTATATTTGGATGGGGAGGAATATAAAATGGGTATAAACTTTAAAACACTCAATAAAAGAATCCTTTTTTTAATACTTGTTTCAGTAATTTCATCATTCGCTATTTTGGGGATCGAAATATCTATAAATGCTAAAAGAGAACTGACTCCATTGATAGAGGGATTTGTGAGTGAAGTTGTAAATGCAAGAGAAGATGAACTTGAGAACTTTGTATTGGCAAGAGTAGATGATTTAAAACTTCTTGCAAATTCAGATGAATTTATTTTAGAAGATAAACTTGGTATGATTAAAGAAATGAACAATTTAAATAAATACAGAGATAATATATACAATGATTTATTTTTTGTGAATAAAAATGGTAGGGGATTTACTGCAACGAATAAAGATATAAACTTAAGCAATATGAATTCATATACAACATATATGAAAAGCAAAAAAATGAATATAAGTAATGCTTATAAATCTTCATTCAACTCAAAAAATGTATTTGCAATTTTTCAAGAAGTAAGAAATGAAGATGGTGAAATTGCTGGTACATTGGGAGTAGAAATATCACTTGAAAAATTAAAAGATTTTACGCAAGGAATAAAATTAGGCGATGCAGGATTTCCTATGATTATAGATGGAACGGGAAAAGTTATGTATCATAAAGAAGAAAAATACATAATGAGCTTAAATTTAATGCAATCTCAAGAAAAAGGATTTTCTGGTTTGGAATCCATAGTATCAGATGTAATAAGTAAAAATTCTGGACTTAATTTATTTGAAGATGAAAATGGAAATAAATACTTTGCTGCTTATAAAAAAGTAGATAATACTCCTAATTGGGTTTTTGCATTTTATATGCCAATAAGCCAGTTCAATGAAGTTGTCAGAGAATTATATAAAGGAAATACCTTTATAACTCTCATAATACTTGGTATTATAGTAGGAGTTTCATTCATAATAAGTAATTCAGTTTCAAAACCAATAAAAAAATTATCAAATATAGTTGATAATCTATCCGAAAAAAACTTCAAAGAAATAAATAAAACAGAAATAGATGAATATTTAAAGAGAAGAGATGAAATAGGATCTATATCAAAATCAGTAAATAAATTGGTTGATACTTACACAAATTTAATAAATGAATTAAGAGACTCTGCAATGACATTAAATGATTCATCTAAGAGCTTAAAAAAGAGTTCAGATATAAATCTAAACATGTCTAAAAAATCACTTGAAAAATCAGAACATATAAATGATAATATAGAAAATTCTTCATCTTCAATAGAAGAAGTTAGTTCAAGTGTTGAAGAAGTTGCAGCTTCAGCACAAACCGTGTCTTTATCGGCTCAAGATTTGAGCGATTATTCAAAAGATGTATATGAATCCACAAAAAATGGTGAAATAAGCATAAAAGAAATAGTTAAATTCATAAGAGATGCAGATAATCAATCAAAAGATACATCAAATATAGTAAATATAGTCTGGGAAAAATCACAAAATATAGGTGAAATAGTTGAAAAGATAGACAGTATAGCCGATCAAACCAACCTTTTGGCTTTGAATGCTGCAATAGAAGCAGCTCGTGCAGGTGAAGCTGGTAAAGGATTCTCAGTTGTTGCAGAAGAAATAAGAAAACTTGCAGAAGAAAGTAGTAAAACTACAGTTGAAATAGAAGGTATATTAAAAGATATAAAAGATGGAGTAAAATCTGCAGATGTTGCAACACAAAAAACTGTTGGAATAGTTGAAAATATATCAGAAAAAGCAGATTCAGTGGAATCACAATTTGCTTTAATAAGAGAAAAAATAATGCAAATAGATAATATGATAGAAAATCTCACAGCAACCAGTGAAGAACAAAGTGCAAGTACTGAAGAAATTTCAAGTGCAGTTGACACATCTTCAAAATCTATATACAGCATAAAAGAAGATATGGCAGAACTTCTAAAAACAATAGAAGAATCAGCTGAATCATCTGATGAACTCGAACAAAACAGCTCATATCTAAAAGAAATATCTGAAAAATTAAAAAACATAGTCGACACATTTAAAATATAAAAAAGAGGCTTAAAGCCTCTTTTTTTAATGTAATAAAGCTTTTATGACAATAATTCCAGAACCAATTGCAATATTTATAAACCCGACCTTTAAAGCCCTTTTCTTATCATTATACATATTCTTTCCAGTCAAATAACCATATAAAAACAAAGCAAATATACCACCTAATTTAGTCAATAAAAAAACATTCTTTCTACTAAAATCGAATATATGAGCCAATATAAATACTAAAGTTGGGATTTGAGATCCTATGATTACAGGAATTGTTTCTTTAAAAATCTCTTTAACTTCATCAAATATTAAACGTCTTTTTTTTACAAATAATGCGGCTATTATTTCCGAATAAAACTCTGCAATAACTATTGCAAAAGATGTAAAAATAATAGATAAGACAACTTGTAAAAAAGATGAATTAGTATTTTCTTCCACTATTATAAGTGCATATATAAGGATAGTACCATAAATAGATTTTGAAATAAAATTTTGATTATTAAGCTTCTCAGAAGATTGAATCTTATCTTCTAATTTCTTCTCTATAACCTTTTTTTTCATAAAACCCTCCTCCATAATAGTTAAAACTATTATAACATTAAATAATAATATTTACTTAAATCAAAAAATATATAAAAATTTGTTAAAATATTTATATAGATCTTAAAAATGAGATTCAAGGAGAAGTGAAAAATAATGTTTTTAGAAGATAAAATATATACATTAGAAGGATCAAATAAAATTATTCAAAATTCAGAAATATTAAACATTGAAAATCCAGAAAAAATAATTCAAGCCCATAAAAATAGTATAAAAAATGGTGTAGATATAATAAAGACAAATACATTTCAAGCTAATAGATTAAAAATTTCAAAAACAAAATATACAGTAGAACAAATAATAAAATCAGCTATTGAAAATGCCAAAAAAGCTAATGCAAAACATATAGCCATTAATATAGGACCTATAGAAAAAACAAAAGAATCATTTGAAGATTTTGAAATAATATATAATTTATATAAAGAACAAATATTATGTGCAGAAAAGTATGGCGTAGATATGATATATATAGAACAAATGTCTTCTTTAATACAAGCTAAAGCAGCTATAATAGCCTCAAAAGAAAATTCAAACTTGCCAATATTATGTAGTATGCAATTAAACGAAAATTTAAAAACTTCTAAAGGAACAGATATAATAACAATATCAAATGTATTGAGTTCATTAAAAATAAATGCTATTGGATTCAATTATTTATCAAAATCTGATCAGATTATAAAAATAATAAAAGAATTTTTAAAATATACAAATACACCTTTAATAATAAATCCAAGTATTGAAAATAATATAAATTTGAATAAATATGAAGAAATAATAAAAAAAGGAATTAAATTTATTGATAGTACTCATTTTATATCAAAAAATAAAACAAAAGAATTATGTCAATATATAAAAGACAAAAAATATAAACCAAATAATGCAGAAGAATATACTGCTACATCCTCTAATTCAAAAACAGTATTTCTTGGACAAGGTTTAAAATTGATAGGAGAAAGAATAAATCCTGCGGGAAAGAATAAATTACAAAATAGTATAAAAAATAAAAATTATGATGAAATAATAAAACTTGCTTTAAAACAAAAAAATGAAGGTGCTGATATACTCGATATAAACGTATCTGTCAAATCAACAAATGAAAAAGAAAATATGGTAAACATAATAAAATCAATACAAAGCACAGTAGATATACCATTACAAATAGACTCTATGAACTCTGAAGTTATAGAAAATGCTGTAAGAATATACAATGGTAAACCAATAATAAACTCTGTGAATGGAAAACAAAGCTCTATGGATAAAATATTTCCAATAGCTAAAAAATATGGTGCATTAATAATTGCCTTAACTTTCGATGATGATGGAATACCAAAAACCATTCAAAAAAGAGTTGATATAGCTGAAAAAATAATAAAAGAAGCTCAAAAATATCAAATAAATAAAAAAGATTTAATATTCGATACTCTCGCATTAACAGCTTTATCCCATCCAGAACAAACACAAAAAACATTAAAAGCATTAAAAATAATAAAAGAAAAATTCAAAGTATGTACAACACTTGGAATAAGCAATATATCATTTGGACTTCCATATAGAAAAGTCATAAATTCAACATTTCTTGCTTTTGCATTGACAAATGGAGTAGATGTTCCCATATTAAATACAAAAGATGAAAAAATAATAGAAACGATAAACGCCTATAAAGTACTGTATAATCAAGATAAAAATTCAAAAGAATTTATAAAAAAATATTCACAAAAAAATAATTGGAGTTGAAAATATGATACTAAGATTTATCGGATATCTTTTACTCACAATAATACCAATAGTTCTAATGATTGTAGAAATAGTACTTTCAAAACAAAGTAATATATTTATAAACATATCTGCAATTATAATGATAATAGGTATATTAATAAATATGATAGATGAGATAAATCATATATTATACAATTATTTTAGAAGTTTCTTTAAAGGTTATATAATGACATTCTTTTCTGTAATATTTGGAACACTCATAGCATATTTCATAGAAAAAACAACTGGTATGGGAATAGTTACTTCTGCGGCACTCAGCGCTATAATAGGTAGTTTCATATTTCCAACTTACTCTGTTGCTTTTTATTCAGGATCTTTTATAAGTCTTATATCTCCTACATTACAATACGATTTTTATCATCTCTTATTTGCGAGTATATTAACCTCAGCTGTATTTATACTGACTTATGGAGTTTATGATGGATATGGAGGAAAACTTGGAGCAAAAGCATTTGCCGGGTGGTTTATTCTATCTGTAATATTTAAAATAGATATATATAACAATAAAGTACAAACAAATATATCCCCAATATTAATATTCATAATAGCTTTTCTCTCCTCATACATAATATATAAAATACATGGAAGATATGATAATAGAACTGTGCTTTATTCAGGTATAATGAGTTTTATTGGAAGTATAATATTTTCAATAATATTTAAAGATAATACTTCAATAATACTATCAAAGGTACTCATGGCAGCTTCTTTTGCTGGAATGTCAAAAACTGAAAGAGTATATAATAACTATTATCAATTATTTATATCATTTTTTGTAGCATTACTTTTCTCATTTACAGCATCAAACTATGTTGGTGCTGGTGGAAAACTTGGAGCATTGGCATTTGGCTGTGTAATAGGAACTATGGGTATTATAAAAGCGGTAGCAAAAATACAATATATACTAAAAAATAAAGAGTCTTAAGACTCTTTATTTTTTTACCCTTGACTTTTACCTTGTTGGAAAGTGTATAGTTGAAATGAAACAAAAACTATCTCTTGCAACAACCTTAATTGGAAATCCAAATATTATACTTATGGATGAACCATTTCTTGGATTAGATTTAGAAAGCAAAGATATAATGATAAAAACTATAAAAAATTTATTAAAAGAAAAAAAATCTATAATCATAACGAGTCATGATATGGATATTATGGAAAAACTATGTCAAAGAGTTATCATACTCCACAAAGGAGAAATTCTAATAGATGAAACTGTAAATACATTAAAACAAGATTTACTAAATTCTAAAAGTTATACCATAGAATATAAATTTAATAATTATAATTTAATAAAAAATGAAATCCAAAAAAATAAAAACATAATAATAGAAAATTTTGATAAAAACAATTTCAGTTTTTCTGGGTATAAAGATAAAAATTTATTTTATGATGTAATAAATATTCTAAAAGATTTAAATGTAGAAATAATATCCTCCAAACAAAAACTTCCAGATCTAAAAGAAATATATTTAAATATTACTAAGGGGTATGAATTATGAAATATATAAATTTTTTAATTCAAGAAATAAAAAACATTTTTAAAATTAATTTTATAAGATATAAAATGTATACATTTACAAACTTTGCAATAACTTATCTAATATTTGCGGGTATATTTAATGGAATAAATGGACTAAATAATAGACCATTAAATAACATAGAACAAACATTGTATATAATGGGATATATGATGTGGATGTATACAATGTCAGGCATAAATCATCCTGCCAATGAAATACTTTATATGAGACAATCCGGAATACTTGAGAGATTATATTTAGGAAATTTTTCATTCATAACTGTTCTAAACACAAACATAATAGCAAATATAATAAATCAATCAATAAAAGTTTTTACAATAGGATTAATAGGCTTTTTAAGTTTAAAACCAAACATAAGTGTAGAAATAATACTAAAAAGTATTTTGATATTCATACCTACAATAATGGGAGTATACGGAATAGGAATAATGTCTTCAGCTTTAGTGTTAAAATTTAAAAGAATAGGACAATTAAATCAACTATTGAGTTATGCTTTATTGTTTATAAGTGGAATATTTATTCCTTTCTCAAAATTGCCATTAACCATTCAAATCATTTCAAAGTCTTTTACACTTGGACAAGGAGTAGAATTAATACAAAGTTTAATAATTAATGATAAAACAAATGTTTTTTTAAGTCAAGACTATCTCCTTTTGTGGATAATAGCTATATTTTGGATTTTTTTTGGAATTATAACATTTTTAATAATAGAAAAATCAGCTAAAAAGAAAGGCTCTTTAGTTGGATATTAAATAAATGGGGGGATTTAGATGAACACTTTAAATATAATTCTTATAATATTCTTCATTGCTATAGCCATATTTTTTATATACAGAGGAATAATAGCTATTAAACAAAAAAGAATAACAAAAAAAGATTTCATAATTAAATTATTGATGTTTATAGCGATATTTTTAATCATTTTCTTTTTAACTAATTAAAATAGATAGGTGTATTTTATAATACACCTATCTATTCAATAAATTTAAAATGTTAAAAAAAGACTCTCTTTCAAAATCTTCGAAACACCAAAAAGATATATAACAAAAGATTCTATTCAGTTCAAGAAAATCAGCCATAACTTCTATAGCCTCTTTCCAATTATTTTCATCATAATTGTTAAATAAATCTATCAAATTAAAATGAAATTTTATATTTTTATATCTTGAATAATTCCTTATAAAACCATCCATTAAAGATCTTTCGGTATTAGAAATATTCAAATATAAATAATAAAAATTATCTATGTTTAATTCATTGAATGTTAATTTTATCAAATCTTTTCGAGCTTTAAAAAATGGAATAGGCTCAAAAACAGCAATAAAAAAATCCATAAATATATAATTTGAACTAAAAAAATTAATTAAATTTGAATAATTATCTCTCATTTTATATATATCAGAGATATTAAAAAATTTTTCATCCAAAGACATATAAGTAAACAATATATTATTCCATAAATCAACTAAATTGTATTTTTTTAAAGAATAAATTGAAAATTTATCTTCTATATCAATTTTTATTAATTCACAATTTATACAGTTAGGATTAGAAGTCTTAAATTTTATATCATAAGACTTAATAATTCTTTTTAATGTATACGATTTTATAAAAGAAACTTCTTGATTAATAATCCTTTTTAAAGTATTTTTTGGAAAAGAACCATTGATTTTTAGAAATTTATTTAAAAAAGAAGATAAATGTTTTGTTGTTTTATAAGATTTTTTTTCTTTAGAAAAATATAATTTTTGAATATTATAAATTTTCTTATCAAAATAATCAGAACTTTTAATTTTATCTTTATTTCTAAGTATTAAAGAAGAAATCTTATGAATATTTAAATTATTGTACTTTTTATAAACTTCAAATATAGTAAATAAATTATCAAAAATAATAGATATATTTTCATAATAAAAACTTGAATAAAACTCAAGATCTTCTGATAAATCAAAAATTCTCTCATTAGAAATATTCAATGAATACTGACAAGCTAAATCTAAACCTATTAATATAGCGGTTGGGTGAGGGTACTTTTTACCTTCTTCCGAGCCTTTTATATATAATGAAATTGCTTTTTTATAATTTTTTAAATTCACTTGCTTTCTTGCTTCGGCAAAAAGCTTAAAAGCCTTACTTGAAGACCTATTTTCATACTCTTTACTCCAACTTCTCAATTCTTTAACTTCATAAGTATTCAAAATACTATAAAAATTTTTCATTCCCGTATTTATAAAAGGTCTCAAATACCTTGGAAGTAAACAAAAATTTTGTCTTATTTCATTATACATATCCATCATTTGTTCATCTTCATTAAAAGTATTGTAAATATGGGCTTTTGTAAACAAAGCAATAGTTCTTAAACTTTTGTTTTTATTAATATTTTTAGAAGTTTCATTTAGAACTTTATTAATCTCTATTAATGAATTCTTTTCATCCAAAACCCACTTATACTTCAAACTCTTAAGAAAACTTTTAATTAAATCATCATCTTCATAGAAAATAAAAAAATTTAAAAAAGGAAAAGAAATAGAATCATAATTTAGAACTTCAAAAAGTTTTTTCAAATTCATTTAGCCACCTCTTAATATATAAGTAATTAATTTACAAAAAATTTACTTACATAAAAAATAAAAAAATAAAAAGTCTTAAACACCTTAATAAAAGATAATTTCAAAATAATAAAAAAAAATAATAATTAAGTTAGTTAAAAATAGTTTTAATTTTTTAAAATTAAACAACTTTAAAATAAGATTAGATGATTATTTAAAAAAAATAAATTAACTTGCAAACCATATGATAAATGATAACATATTATTATAATAAAGTAAATATATTATTTTTGGAGGCGAAAAAATGAAAAAAACATTAATATTAATATTTTTGACAACGATTGCAACTATTTATGCTCAAAGTCTTGATATATTGATGTATGATTTTGATTTTCAAAATCTTTTAAAAAATAGTTCAAAAGAAGTTCAATACTTTGGTGATTTAATAAAAAGATGGAAGATGGGTACACAAGTACGATCTTTAGAAAATCTAAACTACACCGATGAAGAACAAAAAATAATAAATATTCTTGAAACTGCTAATCCAAAAGAATTTTTAAGTTTAATAAAGAGTACTAAAAGTATATTAAATGAAGACTCCAAAATAATAAATAGTTTTTATTTATACATAAATGGAGAATATTATAAAAATACCAAAGACTATATTCTAGCCAAAGACATATTATCCATATCTGAAAAATTAAATAATATAAATAATAAATTAACCCCAATAACTATATATTATAAAAACTATTCTGGGATTTATTCAGAAATTGTAGATAAAGAAACTATAAAAAATGAATTATTATATGGAATAAATGAATATCCAGAAAATAAAGAAATAGTAGAATTATTTGTATATTATTCTCATAAATATGATGATTTTGAGAATATAGAAAAGTTGTACAATATATATTCAAATTTTGAAAAGAAAGATGAATTAACTCTTTTATATATAGCAGATATATTTAAAGATATTTCTCAAAAAGAAAAAAGTAAAGAAATATCCTTAAATCTTATAAAAGATGAAAATGAAAATATAAAAAGAAATGCTTATACAATTTTAGGAGACATAGAAGATGATTTAAATATAAAAATAGAATATTATAAAAAAGCATCTGAATATTCTACCGATGATTGGGAACTTTTTAGAAAGTTGGGATTGGCCTATTATGAAAAAGATAAAAAAGAATATTCTAATATGATTAGGGTTCTACTTCTTCAATCTCTCGATATTAAACCAGATCAAGAAGATATAATTCCAATAGTTAATGAATTAAGAAAAGAGTTAGTGATGGAAAACTTTATAAAATATTTTTTACCTCTGATTTTAATTACTTTTATAGGCTTATGGTTGATATTTAAATATGAAAAAAAGAAAAAAGAGAAAGAAAAATATATAGATAAAGATTAATTATTAATAAAAATTTGGAGTGGTAAAATGAGACTTGAGACTATAAATTTAGAAAAAAATTATGGATTTAAAACAGCACTTAAAGAAACAAATATAACTTTTGAAAAAAATGGAATATATGGATTGTTAGGACCTAATGGAGCTGGTAAATCAACTTTGATGAAAATAATATGTGACATTATAAAACCAAGTTTTGGAGAAATATTGTTTGAAAATGATAATAAAAAAGGAAGAAAAGAATTAAAGAAAATTTTGGGTTATTTGCCACAAGACTTTGGATTATTAGATGAATTAAGTGGTTATGAATTTCTTGAATATCTTTCTGTATTAAAGGGAATAAAAAAAAGTGTATATAAAAAAAGAATAAATGATCTTTTAGTATATATGAATATATTTAATGTAAGAAATAAACCTCTTATAAGTTATTCTGGAGGAATGAAACAAAGAATAGGAATAATACAATCATTGTTGAATAATCCTAAAATTTTAATACTTGATGAACCAACTGTAGGTCTTGATCCTTCTGAAAGAAATAATTTTAAAAATCTTTTATCTGAAATTTCTTCAGAAAGAATAATAATTTTATCAACTCATATAGTAAGCGATATAGAAAATATTGCAGATGACATAATAATGATGGATGAAGGAAGTATTATAAAAGAAGATAATTATTCTAATTTTATAAAAAGTATAAAAGGGAAAATTTGGAAAAAGCAAATAAAAAAAGAAGATGAAAAAGAAAGAAGTATTATTGAAGATAATTATATTATAATTCAAGAAGTTAATAGAGGTGATTTTTTAGAGTTCAGAATAATTTCTAATAATGAAGTTAAAGATGCAGAAAAAATTTCTGATATTACTTTAGAAGATGCATATTTTTATTATGTGAAAAGTAAAAGTAAAATTTTTAAATTTATGAGGAATGATTGATATGAATAAAATAAATCAGATCCTCACTCTTACAAGATTAGAAGTCTTACAATTTTTAAGAAGTAAAAAATTTGTATATATAACTTTATTAACAATATTTTTTGGAATGTTGACTATAGCTCCAGATGATTCTCCAATACATATATTAAATTCTCATAAAAGAGGAATATATAATTCTGCATGGATAGGTTTAAAAATGGCATTATTTATAAATTCTTTTTTTTATTTGATTGCTTTTTTCTTTATAAGAAATACTATTTATCAAGATAAGATAAATAATTTAGATGTTTTTATTTCATCTTCAAGTATAGGCAAAGGTTCTTACCTTGTTTATAAACAATTATCAAAATTTTTTATAATGTTTATTATAACATTTATACTGATAATATCAGCAGGATTTATGCAATTATATAGAGGTGAAGACTTAAATATAAATGTCATTAATTTATTTAAAGTTTGGTTTTTTACTTCTCTTCCAGCATTATTTTTTATAGCTTCTTTATCAGTATTATTTGAATCTGTTAAATTTCTTAGAAATATATTTGGCGGAATTGTTTTTATAATTTTGGGACATTATTTATTGTACTATAGTCTAATGCAAGTAAATAATGTAAATATAATAAATATGGATGTTTTTGGTGTTGGATATTTTATCGATTATATGGGAGGATTCATACTATTAACAGATAGAGTTTATGGTACTTTTTTAATTGATAATGTAGTTATAGAACCATGCTATATGTATAGTAGATTGTTTATAATTTTTTTAGGAATTATCATATTAACAATATCTATTTTTTTGTTTAAAGGGATTAAAGATTTTAAACCATATAAGAAAAAGAAATTTGATTTTTTTAAAAATAAAATGACTCTTTTAAGAGATAGAGATTATGTGTTAAAAGATTATGATATAAAGAAATTTATAAATGATCAAGAGACAAAATATAAATTCAATTTTTTTCAATTGGTTTCAAAAGAAATTAATATAATTATTAATAATAAATATGCTTTGACAGTTTTAAATTTAATTTTCATTTTTTTTATTTTTATTTTTCAAAAAAGTGAAACTTATTTTTTTGTATATAATTTTAGTTTTTTCTTAAGCTATTTATATGTTTCAAATATAATTTCTAAAGAATATAAGACGAGGGTTCAAAATATAACCTTTTATATTAATAATTTTTCAAATAAACAATTTTTTGGATCTATATTAGCCGGTTTCATAGTTTTAAATTTAAGTTTATCTGGAATAATAATAAAAAGTCTTTTAGAAGCTAAATACATAGAAATTATATATATTATGATTATAGAATTTATGATTATAATTACAGCATATTTTTTTGGACTAACTTTTAAAAGTACTAATATTTTAGATATAATAGTGTTTTTCTTGGCTTATTCAGCATTTCAGCAAAAAACAGAAATAATATATATTTTGGAAAATAATAATTTTATATATTATTTATTATTTACCATAATTCTTATGTTTATCTCATATTTAATCAGAAATTTACAGATAAGGTATTTTAAGGGATGATCATTTTTTATAGATATTTTGAGTAAGCGATAGTAATAAAATTACTATCGCTTATAAATTAATTTTTAACTTCTTCAAATCTTCCATATCCATTAGATGTTTTTGCACCTAATCCATATATTTCTAAAAATTCTAAAAATAATCCTCTTATTCTTTCAATTGTTTTATCATCAATAGTTTTACTGTTTACTATTAAATCAAATCTAAATTCACAGTTTTCTTCTACACTTAAATAGGACAATGGCGTTGGATTTTTTACATCATTAGGTGGATTATTATTAGAATAATAATCATCAAAATGAGGGGTTTGAATTTCTTCAAATATTTTTGGATTATTTTTTGGTATTGCTTCTAAAAATTCTATTTGTCCACGTTCATCTTGTTTTCCGAAAATTATGGGTATTAATTTTTTTATTTCTTCATTTTCTTCAAATTTATTCATTGTTTCTAAATAATGTCTAAATGCACCTTTTATTACGCTTCCTGGAATTGTAGGTACGGCATAATTTCTATTCCAATAAAATCCTATTTCATCCATAGAAGGTATTCCTGCTCCAATTAAAAAAGGTGTATAATTTTTTGCTATTATTGTTATTGATTTTTTCTTTTGCACATTATTTAATGATTTCAACATATCTTCTCTCAATGGTATTAATTTTTCGAATATTTCATCAACTTCGAGGGCTTTAATATTTTCTTTGTATATTCTTTTGCTGAATTTTTTTTCATCTAATTTTTTTGCTTCATATACACTTTTTAATATATTTAAAGTTAATTTTTCTTCTTTTTTTATTTGTAAATTTAAATTTTTTTGATTACTAACTACTTCAGGTCTTATTTTTGTTATTTGAATTTCTTTTAGTTTTGGATTTACTTTATCTGCTATTTTTTGACTAATTTTTTGTCTTTCCACTTCTTCAAAGCTATTTCTTTTACCTAATTTTTCTAGTTCTTTTTCTATTATTTTAAAGTCATTTTTTAAGTTTTTTTGTATTCTAAAAGATAGTTTATCATAATATAAAGAGGCATTTTTTATTTCTTTGATTGTATCATTATAAAACTTCAAATTATTTCACCCCCTATTTTTTTCCTCTGTTTTTTCATCTTTTTCTATGAATATATCTGCATATCTTCTATACCAATTTGTAAATTCTAACATTCTATCTTGATATTCATTTAATTTTTCTTTTTCTAAAAATTCTAATAGAGATAAAAAGTTATCTTTTTTATCTTTATAATCATAAAATTTTTCAAAAAATTTTGACATATCTTCTAATATATATTTGTAATGATTATCTTTTTTTGCTCTATAAAATACTACTGTTCCATATAATCCGTTTTGTATTATCATTGATCCTAAACTTTTTATTGATGATTTATAATTTGATTTTTCTAGTGTATTACAATGAGATATTACACATTTTTTTGCTAGTTTTTGTATAGATAAATCTCTATTCATATAGCTATCCTCCTTATAAATATTTGATATAAGTAAATCCTTTACCTGTTGTAGATTTACCGCCTATATTTACAAATTGTTTATCTGTTGTATTTGTTAATTTATCAAGTCCATGATCATTTAATAATGTTTTTGCTATAAAGTACATTACTGTATCTTGTGGTAAGTATTCTTCATACCATAAAGCACCTTTTTCTGTTACGCCTTTTTCATTGTTTATTTTTATTCTTGCCATTACTTCTGTAGATCCTTTTATAAAAAATCTAAAATCTTCATCTGATACTATTAATACTTTTTCTTTTAATTTATTTTGTAATATTTCATTTGGTGATATTTCCTTTATTGAATCTAAAAATTCTACTAATTCTTTTGAATATTCTGGAGTTACTTTATATTCTTCTATGTTTATAGATGGTTTATTTGATGAGTAATATTCTTTATCTGATTTTATAGTTTTTAATAAATTACTAACTTTTGCTTCTAAAGCTTCGTTTCCAAGCATTTTAAATAATATGTTTAATCTACTTAATATCATAGGGCATGTAATCCATACAAATCCTTCTGTAATACTTCTTACTGGAAATAAAAATATTTTTGCTTCTGAAAATGATACACTTCCTGATTGATCTTCTGTTCCGTTTTCTTTTGGGCTTCCGAATATTTTTATATCTTCATTTTTTCCAAATGCATCTTCAAATTCATTTCTAAAAGCACCTTTTATTCCTGATATTATAGGAAAGTCTGTATGTACTTCTCTTTGTATTGGTAAATCTACTACTCCTGAATCGAATCCTTTTCCAGCATGTAATTGAGAAATTGCATATAAAAAACCAACTTTACCATTTTTGCTCATTTATAATCCTCCCTTATCTTTTTAATTCTATATATTTTCCAAATCCGTAATAATCATATTCATCTGTTAATGAATCAATTTCACCTTTTGTATAATAACATGATCCTACTGGTACTACTTTTATTAATTCACCTGGTTTGTTTTCAACACCGTTCCAAAAACCTATTGTTTCTGATTTATAATTTGCTATTGCCTGTATATTTTCTGAGTTTTTAGGCAATATTCCACTTTCCATAAAACTAGGAGTTAAGGTATACAATATTTTTTCTACATCATTAACTTTATCGAATATTGTTGTATCTATTTCTATTACTTCAATAGTAGCCAATTTTCCTTTTGTTCCTAATTTTATTGTATTGTATTTTTCTAATAATTTTAAATCATCTTTTTCTACAAAGAAACAAAATCCTGCATTATCTTCAAATCTAAAGTAATTTAATGAATAAAGTCCGCCTTTTTTTGTTCTTCTTTTTCCTTTTTCAAGTTCTATACCTATTTTTCTTTCTATTTTATAAGGTATATTTGTTGGAGAATTTTTTTCTATATCTTTTATGTTTAAGTTTCCAGCTTTTAAATCTTCTAATTCTTTTAAATTAATAAAGTTTTTATTTAAATCATCTAAATTATCCATTTTTTTATATCTTAATCCATTTAATTCTTTTTTACCTATATTAAACTTAATGTTTTTATCTATATAAGCTTTATATATTTGACCTGAACATTTATCATCATATATTTGATCTGAACATTCATTATCATTATCTTTTTCTTTTTTTAATATAGCTGGTTTTTTAAAGAATATATCTATATCATCATTTTCATTTTGTTTGTATAAAAATGGTCCTGTTATGTCTAAAGCTTTTTCTTTCATTAATTGAGATATTTCTTTAGCTGATTTTCCTTCAAAGTTATATAAATTACCGTATAATGCACCTAAAAATGTTTTTATATTTGGAAAATGTGAATCTTCACTTGTAGAAAATGATTTGGCTGCTCTAAAAGCAACCCAATCAAGAGGTTTGATTAATAGTAATTTCTTTTTCATTTATTCACCACCTCTTTTTGGTTTTTTGTATGAATATTCTAATTCTTCTAATATATTTAATATATCTTCTAATTTTAATTCTTTATCGTTGAATAACTTTAATAATTTTTGAGTTGGTTTTATCAAAGTTTCTAAATGCATTCTATCTTTTAATATAAATGGTATTACTCTTTCTATAAATTCATAATCTTCTAAAACTCTTTCTTTATTTGAAAAACATAGAGTTTTATATTCTAATTTTAATCTACTTATAAAAGCTTGATTTGATTTATCTATTTTTTCTAAGTTTTCCATTAATTTATTTATATCAGTTATTATATCTTTTGAAGCATTTGCATGTTGTAAACTCCATTTAGATTTAGCTGATTTTATTTTCCCAGATCCTCTTATAGAAGCTATAGCAAATGAATCCCTCTTATTATTTTTAGCTATTTTTTCAAGTTCTCTTGCTTTGTTTAATGCTAATTTTAAATTATATTTAGGATTAAATGTCAATAATCCAGCACTCATAGTTGCTTTATAACCCATCATATTTGAAATCATTTTTCCATCTTTGTACATATACCCATTATTAAAAGTAAGATTTTCTAATTCTAAGTTGTCTATACCAGAGTATGCTTTTCTTATATCATTTGCTGCTTGAATTAATTTATTAGAAGGTAATATAGCAAGTACATCATCACCACCAGCATATATAAGCGTTCCATTATACTTTTTGATTATTTTTGGAACTAACTTTGAAAAATTATTCAATATTCTTGATATTGTTCTTTGATAAGATGGTATTGTAAACTTTATATCTTTTAATATTTCTAAATATTTTTTATCTACTCTATCAAGGCGTGGGATTGCTTTTTCATGTAATCTTTGATAAAGACATGGAGCTTTTTTACCAGAAATCCATTCTCCCATTTTGTCTCCATCCATTAATAATATTGCTGCATTGTAATCTTTAGAAATTTCTTTTATATCATCATCTTTAGTTGATTTTAAACCTTTTCCTGCTTCTTTATAACCTTGTTTACATAAATAATTTGGTAAGTATCTTTTTATCAATGTAATAGCCGATATGTTTTCTGTTTTTTCTTCTCCATCATGTAAAGATGTTTCTTTTATTAATGCTTTTTCATTACCTGATATAGCGTCTCCAGGATTAGAGTTTGATTCTATATGACCTATAAAGTCTCTTGTAGCTTTTCTAATACCTGACTTTATACCTAATAATTCTGTATTATATGAATAAAATTGATAGTCTTTAACGATATATGTGTCTTTAAGATTTTCAAATGTATTTTTTAATGGAGTTATATCTTTTCCTGTATAATCTTTGTATTGATTGTTTAAAGTATTAAAATCTTCTATATTTTGAATTGTTGATACAATAGTAGGAAATTGTTTTATTTGATTTTCAAATTCTCTTATTATTTCTTCTTTACTCATTCCATGCTCTGTAATTAATTCAAAACTAGCGTTTTCTTTTAATTCATCTAAGGTATTATTTTTTATTTTATCCAAGAAGAAGTTTATAATGCTATTTCTTTCAAGTAATATCCATTCTTCAATTTTATTAACAACTGCTGAAGCTTCTTTTTTGGGTATTAAAAAAGTAAATACATTTGGGAGAGATGCAACGGCTGGATCTACTTCCATTGAATCTGTATAAAAACCTAAGTCTTTTGCTAAGAAATAATTATCTCTCATTGAAGGAAAGATTATACTGTCATATCCATAATTTTGTCCAACATATTTAATTCCTTGATAGGTTAAATAGGAAAGTAAATAACTACCATTTCTAAGATCTGATAACTTTCTTCCTGCAGCAATAAATTCTTGTACAGGTCCAAGTGAAATCATAACTATCGAATAATTATCTGTAGTTACACTTGAAAATGCTGCTGTTGTATCTAAATGATCTATTATTGAAATATCTGGTACTCTTGTATCAGCAGGTAATAAATATGATTGTTCTACTGACTTTGGTAAGTTCCACCATATGTAATTGTATAATTTTTTTGAATCTCTATTATCATTTATATCTAGATCTTCTTTTTTTATATATTCTTTTATTTCTTCATAAAATTTGTCAGATTGATTGCATATATCTTTTTCATTTAATTGAGTAATTATTTCATCTCTACTTACTTTTTCTCCTGTTAAAGGATGAATTATATAAAATTCATCACTATTAACATAAATTCTTTGATTAGGTGAATTTGACTTTTCATTTGGAAGAGGTATTCTTTCTATAGAACTTGCAATTATATCTGAGCCAGGTTTTTGTGGCGTTATATTTAATTCTGAAATTCTTTTATTTTGTAATTGTTCATGAGTTTTTATTGTATATACTTTTTCTACTGGATCGTGTAATAAAGCATTTATTTTTCTATGCCAAAAGTTAGTATCCATTACTTACCTCCTTCTTCTATCATTTTTAAAGTTTTTAAAAGTTTCATGATTTTAAAAGCATTTTCATTTCCTTTAACATCAATTTCTGTTCTTTTTTGATTAAATTTAATATCATTTATTTTTTCACCATTTCTAAAAGTTTTACCATTAGTAATTTTACTTTTTATTAAAGTTATTCTATACTTATATTTACCATTTTCTATATATGTTTTTATAAACATTTGAGATGCTTTTCTTCCATCTGTATTAGATAAAGTATATTTATTTGAGTTAAGCCCATTAAAATGATCTTTACCAATTTTATAATTTATTGGTAAACCCAAAAATGATTGATCAAATTTAATGGATGGCTTTTTATGATCTTTTATAGCATATATAGCTTTTCGAAATGAATCTTGACTTAAATCTGTATTTAATTTTATTTTTTGATTTTCTAAAATATATTTACCTCTAAGAATTTTTTTCAATTTTATATACATTCCTATATTCAAATTTAATGAATTCTCATAATTTAAATTTTTGGCTTGTGGATCAGGTTTATATAGATAATCATATAGTTCGAGAAATGTATCGAATGAAAAATATGAATTTAAAGAACTATATTTATTGTTAATTAATGTTGGAAATGTTGGACTAAAAGTAAATTCTTGTATATCATAACTAATATTATTTAAATTGAAAAAATTATTTCTAATTTTTTCATCTTTAAAAATTCCAGTTTTCTCAATATAATTTATTTTCATATCTTCTATTAATTCTTTCAAATAAATTTCTAAACAATTTATTATACTTTTTATATGATTTTTTATTTCAAAGTTATCATGTTTTATAATTTCAAAACTTCCAAATCCTTTTCTTGTTTTAGCTCCAAATCCACCTAAGTAAGAAGTTAAGTTTAATAAATAAAACAAAACTTTATCTAAACCATTTATATTTCTTTTAATTATAAATTTAATATTGATTTTAGAATTTTCTTTTAAGTAATATCTATTTTCTTGTCCGTATAAAGCATATTCATTATATTTTCCATTAGTCAAAAACTTTCCTGTATTATCTGAAGTATCTTTTATATCGAATTTAACAATAACATCAAATGGTGATTTTATTTCTGTAGATCCAAATATATAGCTTTCAATATCTTTTAATAGTTTATAATTCCATTCACAGTCTTCACCTTTATTTTTTGGATTTCCTTTATTATCTACAATATTTACAGCTCTTGGTAATACAGCTCTAAACCAAAATCTAAGAACCCCTCTTACGCTTTGAGGAGTTAAAGAAAATGAGTTATCTCCTCTTCCTGAAAACATAGGTGATATAGTTCTAATATCTATATCTATCTTTTTCACTTAATGCACCTCCTTGAATTATATAGTTTCAATCATTCCAAATCCTTGTGAATTTCTTAAACCTAATCCCCAATCAAATGCTAACTTTAATACTTCTTTGTTGCCATATATCTTATAAGTCCCTTCCCACGCTTCAAATAAAGCTTTTTTGTATTTAACTACTCTTTTATTGCTAAGATTTATTCTTTGAGGAACTATATTAAAAGAATCAGTATTTAATCCTAATAACTTACCTTTTGTATTTATGTTATATTTTATTATTTCAATAAATTCTAAATCTTTTGGATTATATTTTATTATTTTCCAAGTTTTATTTTCATTTTGAAATTTTTCATATACTAATATTGGAGATAATGTTTTTATTAATGCATAATCACTAAAAGTATATTTTAATCTTCTAATACTTTTTATAGTTAAAAAGTTATTTCCTATTCTAATATTAGATAATTCTATTAATTGATCTAAAAATTCTTCCAATAAATTTTCGTTAGGCGAAGAAAAATATATCCAAATTTCATCACCAAAATAAATTTTTTTATTTTTTACTTCATATCTTTTACAAAAAATTTTAGAAAAAGAAAATGGTTTCATATTTTTTGAGTCTGTCATTTCTCCTTCATCATGAAATCTATCGTATTTTTTAGTAATTAAGTTATAAAATAGTCCTTGTAAACAATATTGATAAGATATAGGTAAAACAATATTTTTTCCTGATAAAATTATTTTTATTCTCAATTTAATCACCTGATATATTAAAATTTAATTTTATATATATATTTATTATATCTTTTTATGATCGAATAACAAAATGTTATATAATAACAATATTTAGTAACTTCAGGAATTATTAGATAATATTTTCATATTTGTTTTTTTCAATACCAAAAACATTAAAATCTATATTTTTTTTAGTATATGTTTCAAAACAAATTATGCTATCTTCATCTTTCTTTGTTATAGAGTTTATATTATTTTTCATTTCTTTTAATTTATTATTAGTTATATACCCTTCAAAAGCAGAATTTTGAATCCAATTCAAATATTTTTTTAAAAGTTTATGTACTTTACCAACTCTTTTTGTATTTACATCATATACAACGATTACGTACATATTTGATTCCCCCCTTTAGATTATTATTGATAATAAAAAAACAGGCTTTAAGCCTGTTTTTTTATTCAAATTATTAATAGACAAAATTATATAATTTTTTGATTTACAAATAATTTTAAATAAATTCATGAAGGATATATGAGGACCCTTCTTCATACAAAGTGCTTTTTTCACTCCTTAAACAGTAGAACATTCTCAAAGACATAGTAAAAGATTGATGGAAATGACTGTAAAAATAATAAGAATTATAGGAGAAAGAAATTTTTTACCTGAGGTAGAATTGGAAAAGGAATATGTTAAA
>NZ_JASUSU010000021.1:0-45500 GCF_030445905.1 Oceanotoga sp.
TTCTTTCATTATTTATTATCTTTTATATTTTTTTGTTTTTTTTAATTTCTATGAATTATCATGAAATATTCACTTAAGCGTATTTTATAGAGGGAGGTAAAATTATGTTTAAAACAGATGATATTGTGAAGATTATGAATTTCATATCAGAAAAAAATTTTTCTGATTTAAAAGCTATTTTGAAGGATATGAATATAGTTCATATCAGTGATTTAATAGAAGAGCTTCCAACAGTTGAAGCTTTGATAGTTTTCAGACTTTTATCGAAAGATATTGCAGTTGATGTTTTTTATTATCTTGATAAAGATTATCAACAAAAAATTATTGAAAAGATAACCGATGAGGAAACACAATATTTATTGAAAGAATCGCATTTTGATGATATGGTTGATTTGATAGAAGAAATGCCAGCAGCAGTTGTTAAAAAAGTTATTAAGAATACAGATGAAAATAGAAGAAATATGATAAATAAATTTTTAAATTATCCTGATTTTTCAGCCGGTAGTATAATGACTTTAGAATATGTATCTTTAAAAGAAGGTATGACAGTAGAACATAGTATTGAACATATAAAAAAAGTTGCTAAAGATGTTGAAACTATTTATACTGCATATGTTTTAAATTCTTATAGAAAACTTGTTGGAATAATTTCTCTTAGAAATCTTTTGATTGCAGATGAGAAAGAGTTTGTAAAAAATATAATGACGGAAACTGATATCATAAGTTGTAAAACACTTGATGATCAGGAGGATATTGCAAGAAAGTTTAGAAAGTATGATTTGAATACTATTCCAGTGGTTGATAATGAGGGTTTGATGACTGGAGTTATCACTGTTGATGATATAATAGATGTAATAGAAGAGGAAAATACAGAAGATTTTGAAAAGATGGCAGCTATTGAGCCCTTGAATGATGATTATTTGAATACTAAAACTTTTACACTCGCGAGAAAAAGAATAACATGGTTGATAATTCTTATGGTTTCAGCATCTCTTACAGAACTTGTGATAGGAAGATCTAAGGAAGTTTTAGAGTCAGTTGCAATTTTAGCTTCATTTATACCAATGTTAATGGATACTGGAGGAAACTCTGGATCTCAGGCATCAACTTTAATCATAAGAGGATTGGCTCTTGATGAGATAAAATTTCAAGATATATTTAAAGTTATTTTTAAAGAGTTTAAAGTGAGCCTCATAGTGGCATCTGCTTTATCTTTTTTGAATTTTTTGAGAATTTATTTTATTTCAGGTGTAGATATAAGGATTGCTTTTTTAGTTGGTATTACTTTGTTTTTGACTGTTGTAATTTCTAAGATAATTGGAGCTATTTTACCTATGTTTGCTCAAAAACTTAAACTTGATCCAGCTATAATGGCTGCTCCACTCATAACAACTATTGTTGATACTACTGCTTTGCTCGTTTATTTTGGTTTTGCAAAGTTGATTTTGAATATATAATATAAAAGCTATCTTTAAAGATAGCTTTTATTTATTGTAAAATATGAATGGAATTTCCATTTCTTCACTGAATAAACCACCATGCATTCCTTTTAAAAATACTTCAAATGTACCTTTTTCATACCACCAAACTGAATTGTCTTCATAAGCCAATATTACCAAATTTCCAACTTTTTTTTCAAATTTTTCAGATATATTGTATCCAAAATATCCTTCATTTATCATATCTTTTGTTTTTCTTACATCGGCAATATTTTTTAACTTTTCTTTTAAGAGATTTAATACGAAATCTTCATATTCAGGTTTTATATGTAAAAAGAAGTCTCTGCAAGATCCAGAGGGGACTATTAGATTTCCTTTTTTATTTTTTTGTATATAATTTTCTATTTCAGGTATTTCTATATTTATGTAATAAGGTTTTTGAATATCAACATAAGCTTGACCATGATCAGCACTTATTAATATTGCCGTATCTTCAGAATTTAATTTTTCTATGAAGATATCATTTAATAGAGTTAAGAAATTATGAACTTCACCATCGAATTCTTCTGAATTAGGACCATATGAGTGACATATTGAATCTATTTCAGGATAATAATAAAAGAATAGACCGTCTTTTGTTTTTATATCATTTTTTAATTTTATTAATCCTTCTGATAAAGTTTTAAATCCAATTTTTTCTGCATCTTTTAATATATAGTCATTATAAGTTGAGCCAATTATTCTCGATGGTTGATAAGTGTATACATTTTTTCCATTTTCTTTTAATTTTTTATAAAAGTTATTTTCTGGGTATAGTTTATTGTTCTCATATCCATCGTTTAATAAGCTCTTTGTGTTTCTTGCATATGAGTTTAAGAGCGGCATTATTATATCATCTACCTCTGGTTCATAATAAAACCATTCATATACGCCAGATTCAGCAACACTTTTTCCAGTATGAATAGTTGTGACATGGGCAGATGTTGTTGATGGAAATTGGGAAGTTATTTTTGAGACTATTCCATTGTTAATCAATTTTTTTAGAGCTGGATATTGATCTTTGTATCTTTCAAAAAAAGACCATCCAAATGCATCTATAAACATGAATACTACTTTTTTATAGGTTTTATATTCTCCAACTGTATCTTCAGGAAGATGAGAATAATTTAAATTTAATCCAAGAAGTTTTGATATAGTTCCAGGAATATTAGCAAAACAGTATTTTTTAAAATCAGGTTTTGTAAACTTCTTAATGGAATCTCTATTTTTTTCTATTGCATCTATGCTTTTTTTATTAATCATATTTTTCCTCCTTTTTATTAAGTTATATATTATAACACTTTTTTTGTTAATTGATTTATTTTAATTAAAATATAATGTTATGGTATAATTTTATTAACAATATTTACTTTTTGTAAATGTGGAGGGATGTAAAATGAAAAAAATAAGATTAAAGATAAGTTTGGGGAATATTTTGATTACTTTTGTTTCTTTGATCACGGTAGTTTTAATTTCTTCGTATTTTGTAAGTAATATGCTTGTAAATACTCAAAAAGAAAAGTCTTTATATGAAATAGAAAGAGTTAAGAGTTCTCTTGAACTTTTTATTCAAACAAAAGAGATAATGAATAGTAATTTTACCAATTCTTTTATGGGAGGGATAGATTTAGAGCTTGCTAAGTTTTCTAATATAATAGTTGCAAAACATATTGAAAATAATTTTGAACTTTATAAGTCTTTTATAGAAAAAGTTGAAGGAATTAATGAGAGTTTTATAATTATTAATCCTGATTTTTTAAGGGATAAAAAACTTTATTCTATTTATTATAAGGATGAAAAATTTTCAAAGAACAGTATCGAATTAAATGATTTAAATGATATAAATTATTCATGGTTTTATAATTTAAAACCTGAAAATGATGAAGTCTGGTTGTTTAGAGAGCTGGATAAATCTGTTGATTTTATTAAAGGATTTTTTTCTGAAGATGGAACTTTTGTTGGAATAAGTCTTTTGAATTTTAAAATTGATTATTTAATTAATATAATAGAAAAAGATATAAATGAAGGAACAAAATTTTTATTGGGAAATTCTACAGTTAATTTTATAGATAATAATATTAATTTGCATTATAATAAAGAGGTAAATTTTGTTATTGAAAATATATCTGGAAAAGATTATTTTCTCAATTCTAAAATATTGAATAATGGTTGGTTTTTATCTTTATATTTTCCAAAGGAATTAATTTTTAGTCTCAGAGATAGGTATATATATATAATGTCTATGATAACTTTAATAACTGTAATTTTTTCTTTTATAATATCTTTTTTTGTTTCTTCAAAAGTTTCTAAACCAATAATATCTATATCAAAGAGTATGGAGGAATTTTCAAAGGGAAATCTTAATGTTAAAACAGATATTAAGGGAAATGATGAAATTTCGATTATGGGAAAGAATTTTAATATTATGGCAAATAATTTTAGAAGTACAGTTATTTCTCTTAAAGATCTTTTAGATTCTTTGTTTAAATCTATGCAGACACTTGAAAACACTTCTAAAAATAGTATTCAAAATTCTATAAAAATTTCTAAAGATAATAGTTTGATTGAAAGTAGTTCTTCAGAGGTATCGATTGTAGTTGAAGAAATAAGTTTGAGTATTCATGAAATATCATCATCAGCAAAGGCTCTATACCATCTTTCTGATGAATTAAGTAAATCTACTTTTGAAGGTAGAGAATCTGCTCAAAAGGGTGTAATTGGTTTGAATGATATTTCAAAATTGATGAAAGAAACTTCTGAAAAATCTATTGAAACTAAGAATAATGTCGATAATTTTATAGAAAAAATGAAGAGTATAAATGAGATTATAGGATCTATAAATGCGATTACAGAACAAACCAATTTACTTGCATTAAATGCAGCAATTGAAGCAGCTCGAGCTGGAGAAGCTGGAAAAGGATTTGCTGTTGTTGCATCTGAAATAAGAAAGCTTGCAGAACAAAGTTCTAATTCTACATTTAAGATTTCAAGTATTCTTAAAGAATTGAATGAAAAATCTAAAGCTGTTTCTAATTCTACAAATATGACAACTGAGTATATAAACAATGTTGATTCTAATATTGAAGAGATAAGCTTTAGATTTAAAGATATTCTTAAAAGAATTTCTGAGATTAAACATGATACAGATGATATAAAAGAAAGTTCTAAAGGTCAAAGTGCTTCAACTGAAGAAATAAATGTTGCAATTGAAAGAGCTTCTGAAATGATTACTAATATAGAAAGAAATATTAAAAATATTAATGTTGAACTTGATATTCAATCAGATGAAGTAAATGATGTAAAGGCTATTTCTAAAGATCTTTTAAGTGTTTATGATAGTATAAAGAAGAGTATTTCTTCTTTCGAAGTATAGTTGTTTCGTAATTTTTCATAACATTAAATTAATTAAATTTAATATATTTAATTTTTATAAAAATGAGTGATTTTTATTTTTTCACTCATTTTATTTTTTTTATTGCTTATAAATGAGATTAGAAAGGGGTTTTGCAAGTTCATTTTTAATTTACAAACTATTATTTTATATGCAATATTTGAATTTTTAGAATTTTATTTTTAAAGTGATAAAGTGAAAAAAATAACTTTTTTTATAAATGTTATTTGATGAGGTTTATAGAGTTTTTGATGTATTAATTCTATTATATTTTTAATGTTAATGTAGGGTCATACCGATATTTTACATTAATTTATCTTTTAAAGAGTTCTTTGCATGTTGACGTAGGGTTATATCTATTGTTTATGATAGTGATGAATGAAAAATATTTCTCAGGAGGTAATAATAATGAAGAAAAATATATATATAAATAGAAAAGCAGAATCTTATTATGAAGGATTTAACAGATTGAATGAATTATCAGATATTTACTTAGAAGTAATTCGAAGAATATAAGGAGGTTGAATAGTATGTTTAAAATATTTAAGAAGAAAAAAGTTAGCTCTTTATATTATGATCCAAGAGAAAATTATAAGTATGAAAATTCTTACATTGATGTTTTTAGATTATACTAATTCATATACATTTGAAATGGAATCCTAATTGGATTCCATTTTTCTTTTTATATCAAATATTAATATTAAATCAATTGATTGAATATATTTTTTGTTGAAAGGTTAATAAAAAATAAATAAAAATATAATTTAAATGGAGTTTAGTTTATATAAGATTAATAAAAATATAATATAATGTATATGTTTTTAAGTGTTTTATAGTTTATTATATAGCCTATTGTTTTTGTTCATACAACCCCCCAGTCTTATAGGCTGGGCCTTTTTTTAAATTACATTTATATTTGAAGGGCTTCTCGAGACAGACTTTATAAAGTCTGTCTTTTAATTTATTTTTGAGGTATAATATACTCTGGAGGTGAATATATGTTAAATAGATTTAGGGTTTTTCTTATCATTTCAGTACTTTTTTTGTTATCTGTGATAACGTTTTCTTCAACTATGGAATCTCCAGATTGGAGTAAAAATTCTATTTATTTTATTATGATAGATAGATTTGAGAATGGAGATAATCAAAATGATGTACAAACAGATTCTGCTATAGAGTATGGCAAAACTAATGATAAGTTTAATGGTGGAGATATTCAAGGGATTATAGATAGACTTGATTATATTCAAGGTATGGGATTTAACACTATTTGGATAACTCCTCCAATTGCAAATCAATGGTGGGATGGTGAGGTTAATTATGGTGGATATCATGGTTACTGGGCAAGAAATTTTAAAGATATTGATGAGCATTTTGGAGATTTAAATTTATACAGAAAACTTGTTGATGAAGTTCATAAAAGAGGTATGTATATAGTACAAGATATTGTGGCAAATCATACGGGAAATTTTTTCGTTTATAAAGATGGTAAGTATATGAAGAATGAAAAATCTGTTCCAAGTGGTCCAGACTCATATCCTTTTAATCAGAATGATTATAATGATTTAAAACAAAGAGAGTTGAATGTATACCATTGGCCTTCTGAAATAGATCCTTCTAATGTATATGATTCCGAATTTTCTCAGTTGGATGATTTAAATACAGAAAATCCTTTGGTTAGAAGAGCTTTGAAGGATGCATACAATTTTTGGATTGAAGATTTAGGTGTTGATGGTTATAGAATAGATACGGCTATTTATGTTCCTATGGATTATTGGAATGATTTTTTTAATGGTGAGGATAATATATATGATAAAGCAAGAGATGTTGGAAAATCAGATTTTTTTACTTATGGTGAAGCTTGGTTAACTCCAGATCCATATGATAATTCTGCAGAACTTAAAATAAAAGATTATATAGATAATGGTTTTAAATCTATGCTTGATTTTCCACTTTATACAGATATGTCAAGAGTTTTTAGAGAGGGTAAACCAACCGATTTTTTGGCATTCAGACTTCTTGAAAGACAAAAACAGTATGATCCTTCAAGAATGGTTACATTTATAGATAATCATGATATGGCAAGATTTTATTCAACTTCTGATATAAGTAGTTTGAAGCAAGCCTTATCTTTGATTTATACTATTCCAGGAGTTCCTACTTTATATTATGGTACAGAACAATTATTTATAGAAACTCGTGCAACTATGTTTAAAGATGGTTTTGCATCTGGTGATAAGGATAATTTTAATTCAGATAGTCCAATTTATAATATGATAAGAGATCTCAACAAATTAAGAGTTGAAAATGAAGTATTTAGAAAGGGTAAAATAGATATTCTTTATTCTGAAAAGAATGGACCAGGGGCACTTGCTTATACTTTAACTTATGAATCTGAAAGGTATTTAGTTCTTTTGAATACGGCTCAAAATAGAAAGTATGCTTTAGGTATAGATCTTGATGTTGAAGATGGAACTAAATTAAGTCCCGTTTATATTTTAAACTTAAATGATAAAGATATAGTTTATGAGAGACCTTTGAATATTTTATTGAATAATAAATCTTTTGGAGTTTATAAGATTACAGATGAAATTGCAAAGGTTAAGAAAAGTGATTTGAATGTAATTATAAATAATTTAGAGGATAAAACTGAGTTTTCTAATGATTTTATTATTGAAGGTATTGCCAATAATGCAAAGCAAGTTAAAATAATAGTTGATGGAAATGAAAAAGAGTATAAATCTGTAGATTTGAACAAAAAGATGAATGAAAGTTTTAAGGTTTCTATAAAACTCGATGATTTTACTCCTGGTGATCATACTATAATAGTTAAGGCTTATGGAAGAATTCCTATTTATACGAGTTACTCTGAGCTTTATAGGGTTAATTTTGATATTCCTGTTAAGAATCTAGCAGAAATTTCGGATGAAATAGGTGATGATAATGGATTTAATGGTAATTATTCATATCCTTTAGATAGTACATATTCTAATCAGAATGATATAACTAAAGTTAGTATAAATCAAATAGGAAAGATGATGAGACTTAATATCGGTATGAAAGAGATAACAGATGGTTGGAATCCTTCAAATGGTTTTGATCATTTAGTATTTATGATATATTTTGATGATCCAAATAAAATAGGCCAGAAAGTTTTACCTAAACAAGATGGATTTATGCCAGAGAATAAAGATTGGGATTATATGATTTATGCAACTGGATGGATGAGTTCAGCTCATAGGTCTTTGAATAGTTCTGAAGATAATAGGGGAGAAGTTATAACTCCTACGCCAGATATAGTTGTAGATAAGCAGAATAATGAAATAACTTTTTTAATTCCTTTATCTTTATTCGAAACTGATAATGTAGATAATTGGAACGTTTATATAACAACTTGGGATTATGATGGTATAGAAGCTGTTTTAAGGAATGTGGATTTAAATCCAGAGATTTGGACATATGGAGGAGCTGAAAAAGGTTCTCCAAGAATAATGGATGATATATTGATAAATTTAAAATAAAAAGGGGCTGTTTTTAACAGCTCCTTTTTAGTATTCAACAAGTTTTATGAACCCCTTTGCATATTTTAAATATTTTAAAGGAGTTTTTATTAACTCAATACCCCCGATAAAAGTTTCTTCTTGTACCATTTTTAAAGTTATATCTTCTAAATTTTTTATATTACTTTTTACTTTGTTCATATTTTCTATTTTGGCATTTTCAAATATTTCATAATAGCTCGATACCAATGTTGCTAATGCGTTTAACATTTGAGATATGGTTCTATATTCTTCAAGCCATTTTTCTATATCTTTTAAAAGATTTTTATCTAAGTATTTTTTTATTTTTTGATAATTATTTTCAATTTTTTCTGATTCATTTTTTAGAAGTAAAGAAGCTTTTTCAACATCTTTATGGTATAAATATTCGAATTCAGATATTAGGTTTGTTATGATTTCTGGATCTTTATCATTTATAGGACTTTTTGTATTGTATTTTGCAAAATGTTGGAATTCTTCACATATTTCTGGTGCAAAGTATTTTATTGTTTTTAACCAGTGTTTTTTCTCATCATATTTTTCTGGATTATTTAAATAATATGATATGTTTTTTAAACTGAATATTGATGCATAAGCTTGATTCATAGGATTAATGATTATACCTTTTGAATATTTATAAAGTTTTTTATCTCTTTTTATATATCCATCTAAATGCATTTCTGGAACCATTACAGAATCGTTTACTGGATAATTATCCCAGTATAGTATTTTTCTTTTGAAAGACTTTGAAACGTTTATGGCATCATCTACTGTTAAGTATTCAGAACATACTTTAGGACCTGTCCACATTAAATCAATTTTTCTGTTTAATTTTTCTCCAAGTACTTCATGGTATTCAACATGAGGTTTTCCCCAATATTCTGTTGGACATAGTATGAATTTTAAATTTTCAACTTTTTTTTGCAATTTTTCATATATTTTATTGGTGAAATCTGCTTGAGCTTGTGCAAGACATTCATAATTTTTAATGTCTTCTTCATGTTGTAATTTCCAAGGTATATCATCGAGAAATAATGATATTGTATTAACTCCTATGTTTACAAATTGCATATATTTTTCATATAATGCATTTAAATCATCTTCACTCGAATGAATTAAAGATAATCCTGGAGATACTGCTATTGAAACATCGACATCATATTCTTTACCAATATCTACGAGTTTTTTGAATTCATTTATAAATTCATCATCATATTTTTCACGCCATGAATCTCTGTGTAATTCATCAGCTTTTGGACCATATATGTATATATTATACCCAGTTTTTCCCATAAATTTTATTATGTCTTGTCTTTCTTTGAAAGTCCATGGCTTTCCATAGAAGCCTTCTACAACGCCTTTATATTCGAAACTATCTGACAATTTTATCACCTCTTATATTATCCTTTTAATGCTCCATCTGTTATTCCTGCTATTATTTTTTTCTGGAAGAATAAGAATGCAATTATAACAGGAATTCCAACTATTGCTGATGCTGCCATAATCAAAGGCCATTTTACACCATTTATTTTTTGAAACATTGCCAAACCTACTTGTACAGTTCTCATTTCTTTTGAAGTGGTTAATACCAAAGGCATATATAGATCATTCCAGCTTGCAATGAATGAGTTTATCCCCAATACTGCGAGAGCAGGACCACTTAAAGGCATTATAACTTTTGTGAATATTTGAAAATCATTTGCACCATCTACATAAGCTGCCTGATCTAATTCTCTCGGTAATTGCTCAAAATATTGTCTCATCAAAAAGATTCCAAACGGTGTTACAAGTGTAGGCATTATTAAAGCTTGATACGTATCTATCCAATTTAGTTTTTGCATTAGTATGAATATTGGTATTACCTTTATTTGTGGTGGAATCATATAAGTTGCGAGTACTATCATGAATAGTATTTCTTTTCCTTTAAAATCTTTTCTTGCAAAAGGATATGCAACCAATGAACAGAATATTAAATTTCCTAAAACTACCGATATAGATATTATTGTTGAGTTTAACATATATCGTCCGAAATCATTTTCTTCCCAAACAGTTTTAAAGTTCATGAATGTAGGAAATTTATATTTTAGAATTACATTATCCATGGATACTTTTATTTTTTCATCAAATAATACTTGAATTTCAGCAGTATGTTTAGTATCTACTTCTCCAAAATCTTCAGGATTTAATTCAAGTTTAACTTTTTGCCATTCATTTGGTTTTGTGTTTATTTTATAACTCACTATTTGATATTTCCCGTCAATATCTTTTAATCCTATAAGTATGTTATTCAATTTTTTATTTGGATTTATTTCTAATTCAAAATGTCTTAAATAATTTATATCTAAATCTCTTGCAAAAGAAGATATTCCAGTATTTTTTTCTTTTATATCAACCGTTATAAATTTTTTATCATTTTCTTCAAATATATCATAGTCAAATGTTCCTATTGTTTTCATCTTAGTTTTAAGAAAAAATTTACTTAATTCAAAATCTAAAAGAGTTTTTTCTTTTGTTATATTGAAAAGATCTCCTTCAGGGATTACAGCTGTCATAAATGTCATTATTAATGGGATCATAGAAAAAATAAATAATATAGAAAGGATTATTAAGTTTACTTTTGTTATTTTACTCATTTTTGTCTTTTTTTTCATCAATAATCACTCCTAAGAGCTCTTTTTTGAATAATTGTGAATATCATTATTATTATAAATAATATATAGGATATAGCTGATCCATAACCGAGCTGAAATTTTTTGAATGAAACTTCATATAGATAATGAACTATTGTTTGTGTGGAGTTTCTTGGTCCTCCACCAGTCATCGTATAAATTTCTGAAAATATTTGAAAAGATCTTATAGTGTTTATTGATATTACGAAAAAAAGAGTTGGTTTTATCATAGGTAAAGTGACTTTTGTAGCTATTTTCCATGAACTCGCACCATCTATTCTCGCCGCTTCATAAAGAGCTTCTGGTATATTTTGAAGTCCTGCAAATATAAATATTACATAGTATCCAAAGGCCGCCCACACATCCATAAACATTATGGACATCAATGCCGAATCTGGAGAAGCAAGAAAACTCCTTGCAGGCAGATCAAATCCCATCATAGTTCCCAATTTTATAAAAAGGCCATCTGCAGAATATAGGTATAGCCACATCATAGATATAACTACCATTGAAATTACAGATGGCAAAAAGAAACCCGCTTTAAAGAAGTTTCTACCTGGAAGGTTTTTATTATTTAATAATATTGCCAATATTAATGCGATACCTATTGTAAAAGGAATTGTTAATATAACGAAAATAAAAGTGTTTCTTAAAGCTATTAAAAATACCTCATCACTGAATGCTTTTATATAGTTTGAAAAACCAACAAATATTTTTTGTGGATTTAACCCTGAATATTCTGTAAAACTTATATATACAGAAAATATTAATGGATATAATTCAAAAACCAAAAAAGAAATAATCCAGGGGGATAAAAATAGAAAGATGCTCCATCTTTTTTTGGTTTTGCTTAGCATATCGATACCCTCCTAAAATAAAGACGGGAATGACTCCCGTCCCTATAAAAATAATTTTACCATTTAGTTTCGTCTAATATTATTTGTATTCTTTTATTATATTTATCAAGAGTCTTTTTTATGTCTGCATTGTCTAATACTATTTCTTCAACAGCAGTACTTACAAGTGATTGAATATCTTCAAACTTAGGATGTGGAGATGCTGGAACAGCTGTTGCATTTTGTTCTAAGAAGATCTGTTCTAATGGATGATCTTCAAACCAAGGATCTTCAGCAGCTTTTGAGTTTGAAGGGAATATTACAGGAACTCTTTTTGTTATATCCATTGCTACATCAGCTTCAACTAAGTATTTAACAAGTCTTAATGCTGCTTCTTTATGTTTTGATTGTTTTGGTACTGTTAATACTTCTCCACCAGCAAATGATGCAGAGAATCCACCTTTATCTGGTTTTGGAACAAAAGAAACATAGAAATTTGTTTCAGGATATGATGATGCTGTGTCTGAAATAACATTTGCACCAGTTACCAACATACCCAATTTTCCTTGACCAAAAGCAGCTTGTAAATCGTTCATCTTTGTTTTTAATGCATATTTTGATAAATCTTTATAGAATTGAGCAGCTTCAATTGCTTCTGGGCTATTCAATGTAGCTGTTTTTAAATTTTTTGTCATTATATCACCATTATTACCCCAAACTGCAGGTAAGAACCATTCTTGCCATGGTGAATAAGGTTCTCCTATTGCCATACCCATACCATATACGTCTGAACCCAATGCATCGATTTTTTTTGCAGCTTCGAGAACCTCACTCCATGTTTTTGGTGGATTTTCTGGATCTAAACCAGCTTGCATGAATAAGTCTATGTTATAGTACATAGCTCTTGTACCCAATAACCAAGGGAAACCCCAATATTTTCCATTGAATTGAACTTGATTCCAACCTACGATATCATCTCTTACGTTTTTATATATAGATAAATCTGTTAAAACACCTTCATTTGCAAAATTTGCAACCCATGTGTTTCCCAATTCGAGTACATCTGGTGCTGTACCAGCTGCAAATGCAGTAACTATTTTATCGAAACCGTTTGCCCAAGATAATTGAACGAATTCAACTTCTATATCTGGGTTTTTTTCTTCAAATTTGTCTAATATCAAACTTGCTGTATCTTCATCCATCATAAAGTTCCAGAACACTATCTTTTCTTTCGCAAATCCAAAAGTAGCTAAAAGAACTACTGTTAAGATAATAAATACTTTTTTGAACATGCTTTTCCCACCTCCAGAGATTTTTAAAAAGAGACTTTGTTAAGATGACCTTTTTTCATCTTTTTTAATATTTTTTTTGCAAAATCATAATCATTCATAAATTCATTCATAAAAGATATTGCTGAACCAATTGCTATAGTATCTACTTTGTTGTTGTCCAAAAGAATGAATGATTCTTCATGATTTTTCTCCATATTTTCGTATAATTTATTTATGAATATATTTTTTATTTTTCCTGGAATTAATAGTATATCTCCCCCAAGCACTATTTTATCTGGATTCATAAATAATGAATATTCGGATATTTTATCTGCGAGATTCGATATAAATAGTTCTATATCTTCCTTTAATGACGATTCTACAGTTTCATAGTTTTTGATATCTTCTATGCTTATAGATTTATTCTTGTATTCTGGAAGATTTTGTTTGAATTTAATTTCTCCTGCAGAATAAAAACTACCTTTGTATAACTTTTTGTTTATTACTATACCGGCACCCATACCTTTTAGGGTTAATATGTTTTCTGGAAAAAAGAACATAAAATACAAGAGATTTTGAATTTGTAGTTTTAAATATAATAGATAAGATGCAGCCCCTGAATTGGCATCATTTTCTATAAAAGTATAAATTCCAAATTCATCCTCCATAGTTTTTTTTAGATTCACCTTATGCAGTTCAAGGTTTGTAGAAAGCTTTATTAAACCGCTGTTAGAATCTATAACACCGGGTAAAGAAATACTTATTCCTAATAGTTTATTAAAATATTTTTCATATGATTTTATTTCATCTTTTAGATCTTGTATTAAACTTTGTCCAACACTACTTTTTCTCAATTCACCTTTTTTTACAATATTTCCCTTTAAATCTATCAATATTGAAAAGATTCTTCTTTTTATTATAGATATTCCAAGTACATAGAATCTATCATTATTTAATGTTAATTTTTGAGTTTTTCTTCCACCGTTTTGTCCTGCTGATATTTCTCCATCAGTTATTATTATTGATTCATCGAGAAAACCTTCAATATTTCTTGAAACAGTGGATCTATTTATTTTTAATTCTTTCGATATTTCTTGTCTTGTAAAGGAATCTTTCATCCATATTTGTCTTAATATATTATGTTGTGTTTCATTTAGATTAAACATTTCACGACCTCCAATTAGTTGCGTGCATATTGCAACTAAATAGATTCTACTACTTTATATTTTTTTATCAAAGTTTGATTTAAGGTAATTATTCGAAAATATTAAGGATTATGAATATAAAAAAAAGTTTTTTGCATAAATACTTAAAAAAACCTTAAATATAATTAAAAAAGGACAGATTTTAATCTGTCCTTCAAGGTTTATTTTTTAATTACAGGTAAATATATATATACTTTACTTTCTTTTTGATGAGGTTTGAAATCCTCATTATAAAGTTCAAAATCTTTTCCTTTTGGATCATAAGTGTATTCTGAATTTGGTAACCATTCTTGAAATATTTTATTGAAAGTTTGACTCATAGTTTTTACATCTCCAACATGTTCAAAAACTGCATAGTATGCTTGGGGTATGTTTAAGGTTTCCATTTCTTCATAAGGTTTTTCATCATCTTCTAGGGTTACAGCTGCCATATAACTGAATTTTCCAGTTTTTTCATCATAATCATGACTTATTCCATAATATTCATTTTTTGTTTTGAAATATCCTTTTTCCCAATATTCATCAAATTTATGCCATATGTCTCCACAATCTTTTGAAGCGTTTTGCATGTCTGTTTTTGTATTGAACCCCATAACTTTTATGTCTTTTCTTGTTTCAAATTTTTTTACTTCTATCATAAAAACCACCTCCCATATAATTTCATTTTAATTATACATTTTTTGATCTGACGTATTATGTCAGTATAAAACTGATATAATTTTTTTAGATTTATTTATATTTTTTGGAGATGATTTTTATGAGTAATTTTCACAGAATACAGTGGATTGATTCTATGATTAAAAATAAAAATTACCCCACTGTGAACAAGATATCTAAAGAATTTGAGATATCTTCAAGACAAGTTTATAGAGATATAGAATATATGAAATATTCTTTGAATGCTCCTATTGAATATTCTAAAAAAGTTAAAGGTTATGTCTATTCTCAAGATTTTGATCTTCCAAGTATTTTTATAAGACAAGAAGATAAAGAATTATTATCTTTTTTGGCTGAAAGATACTCTAAGATAAATGATGATTCTGCACAAAATATAGCAGATTTATTTCTTAAACTTTCTGGCGGTGATTCTAAGGTTAAAGATTTTGATATGCCTTTTGTAGATATTCCTGTAGATATTTTAGATTTTTATAATACTTTAAATGATACTATTAAAATGAATAAAAAAATAAAAATAAATTATCATAAATATAATTCTGAAAATGATTTAAGGATAATTTCTCCGTATAAGATTTTTAAGAATAGATTTAATTATTATTTTGTTGGATTTTGTCATTTGAGAGATGATATAAGAGTTTTTAGATTGGATAGAGTTGTTGGATTTGAAGTTATAGATGAGGAAAGGTTTATTTATAGTTTTTTTGATGAATCTGAGTATAAAGATGATGAAAATAGTTTTAAATATACAAAGCCTTATACAGCCATCATAAAGTATTTTGGTGATGATGATTTGAATGGAATTAAATGTTTTAAGAAAATAGAAAATAATTTTTATATACAGTTTGAGAGTTCAAAAAAACTTATAATGGATCTTTTCTCGAGGAATAATAGATTTATAATTTTAAAACCAAATTGGTTGAAAAGAAAGTTTTTAAAGATGATTAAAGGTTTCATGAATGAGTATTCGGAGGATGATTTTTATGAATAAAAAATATTTAAAAAATGTTGAAAAAATTAATATGTGGAACTCTTTTATGGGCGCGGTTAAATCTGTTTTGAAATATAAGGGTTTTGATGATATCTCTAATTTTGAACTTTTAGGTATTTCTGGAAGAGCTTTTGATTTTGTAATTGGAACTAAATGTGATGCTGGTGGAGTAACTGTTTATGATTGGGGAAGTGAACATTTTCATCAACTCGATAGAGTAGGTATTTATTCAGATTTTAAATTAAATTTTAATAATGATTTAAATACATATAGGTATTTACAAAATGATTGTATATCTTTAATAAAAAATTATATAGATAAAGATACACCTGTTATTATATGGGCACCAACAGATATTTTAGAGTTTGGAATTATTAATGGTTATGATGATGAAGATGAAGTTTTTTTTGCAAAAGATGTTGCAAATGATGATCCAGATCCTCTTTTATATAAAAATCTTGGTTTTTCTTTAGTTCCATATTTATATATTTGTTTCATAAAAGATTTTATTAAAATAGACAATGAAAAAGCTTATAGAACTTCTTTAGCATACGGAGTTAGAGAATGGAATAAGAAATTTCATATTTCAAAGTATTATTCTAAAGGTTTAAAAGCATATGATAATTTAATGTTTTCTATCAAGGAAGGAGATTTTGATAGATTTGGATTCAAGTACTGTCTTTCAGTTTATAATGAGTCTAAAAGAGCTATTTATGACTATTTAAATTATTTAAGAGAGAAAAGTTCTTCTTTGAATATAAGTTCAGAAGTGATTGAAATATTTTTAGAAGTATCTTCAATTTTTTCTGAATTAGTTTTGGAATATCCTTTTTTAGGTCATAATGATTATTATATTATAGAAAATAAAGATAGTTTAATAAAGAAATTTGAAAGATTAAAATATATAGAGAATGAAGGTTTTAAGATTTTGAAGGATGATGTGCTTAAAATGTAAAATAAAATTAATTTTTATGTAAAATAAAAATATTTTAAAAGTGTTAGTATATATAAGAAATTGATAGGAGGGTTAATATGAACAATGAATTTAATAAAAAATCAATATTCCTCCATAACCTGTTTTTAAAACAGGGGATATCATTTTCTCTTTATGAAATCAATTATGGAACACTCATCTTTGTTTAGATGAGTGTTTTTTTTATAAAATTAAATAAATTTAGGAGGAGATTAATATGATTGCCATGAGAGCACGAAATCTCTACGATGTTGATGAATTAGAAATAATGGAAGTTTATGAACTTTTTGAACTTGCTAAAATATTCAAAAGACGAATGAGTTCACCGGTAAATAAATTGCCTATTTTTAAAGATAAGACGGTTTGTAATCTTTTTGTAGAACCGAGTACAAGAACTAAAAACTCATTTGAACTTGCAGAAAAATTTTTAGGAATGAATGTGTTAAATTTTAATACTTCTTCAAGTGCTTTATCTAAAAAAGAGACTTTAAAAGATACAGTTCTTACATTGTCATCTATGTCTATAGATCTTTATGTTATAAGACATAGAGAACCTGGTTCACCAGCTTTTATAAGCAAGTTTACAGATGCTCAAATAATAAATGCTGGAGACGGTCTTCATGCACATCCTACACAAGCTTTACTCGATACTTTTACTATTTTTGAAAGATTTGGTTCTTTTAAAGATTTACGAATTTCAATAATAGGAGATTATTATCATAGTCGAGTTATAAGATCTAACCTCAAACTTTTAAATAAACTCGGTGCAAATATAACTGTTTGTTCACCATCTACTCTTACACCAAAATCATCTTCACTTTATAATATGAATTTTACAAATGATGTTGTTGAAGCGATTAAAGGATCAGATGTTGTTATGGGTTTAAGAATGCAACTTGAAAGACAGACAGATGGATTATTTGCCAGTCTTAAAGAGTATAATGAAAATTTTGGAATTACTGAAGAATTATTTGAAAAATATGCCAATAAAAACGCAATACTTATGCATCCAGGTCCTATAAATAGAGGTGTAGAACTTTCTGGTAGTATAGCAGATAAGCATTATTCAGTTATAAATGAACAGGTTAAAAATGGTGTTGCAACGAGAACAGCCTTGATTTATAAAATGATGGGCGGTGAAGGTATATGATAATTTTTTTAAAGAATGCTAAAGTTTTATCTAAATCATGTGATGGAATGTTTGATTTGCTTTTAAATAATGGAATTATTGAAAAGATATTTTCATGCGAAGATACACCAGATTCTCTTGTATATGATGAATGTATTGATTTAAATGGAAAAACTTTAATACCTGGTATTATAGATATGCATGTTCATCTCAGAGAACCAGGATATGAATATAAAGAGACTATAGAGAGTGGACTTAAAGCTGCAGTCAAAGGTGGTGTGACTACTGTAGGAGTAATGCCAAACACAGATCCTGTTATAGATAATGAATATTTAGTAGAATATTTAAAAATGAAATCTGAATTATATGGCCTTTCAGAAATTTTGCCTATAGGAGCTGTTACTAAAAAATCACAAGGTGTTGAACTTGCACCGATGATTAATATGGCTAAACGAGGTGCAATAGCATTTTCAGATGATGGTAATCCAGTTGAAAATGCACATATAATGCTTAAAGCTCTTGAATATTATAAAATGACTAATAAACCTATAATAAATCATGCAGAAGTTAAAGAATTATCTAAAACGGGTTTTATGCGAGAAGGTGAATATTCAAATTTTTATGGAATTTATGGAATACCTTCTGTTGCAGAATCTATAATGGTTGCAAGGGATATAGAACTTGCTAAATATACAGATGCACATGTACATATAGCTCATGTTTCAACTCAAGAAAGTTTGAATTTAATAAAAAATGCAAAAAAAGATGGAGTTAAGGTTAGCTGTGAAGTTACACATAATCATTTGATATTTACAGATAAAGATTTAAAAGATTATTCTACATCTTTTAAAGTTAATCCACCATTGGCGGATGAAAAATCTCGAAATATTTTTATTCAAGCTTTAAAAGATGATTTAATAGATATAATAGTTACAGATCACGCACCACATGCTGATTATGAAAAAGAAGTAGAGTTTCAGAATGCTCCAAATGGTATAAGTGGTTTAGATACTTTATTATCCTCTCTTTTGAAACTTTCTATTGAAGAAGATATTTCATTAAAAAAACTCATAGAAAAGGTAACTTATTATCCAACAAAAATCTTTAATTTAGAAAAAAAGGGAGATATAAAAGAAGGATATTTTGCTGATTTAGTGATTTTGAATGAAAATGAAACATGGAATGTAAATAATAAAACAGTATTTTCAAAAGGGAAAAATACTCCTTTTATGGGAATGGATCTTCCTGGTGTTGTTGAATATACTTTTATAAAAGGTAAAAAAGTTTATTCGAAAGAAGATGTTTTGGTATGAACTTAGCAAGAGTTGTCGAAAACAAATCTTTTTATAATTATGGAGTTATTACTTTTAAAACTGATAAAAAATTAGATATAGAGCCAGGACAATTTTTGATGATGAAATCAAAAGATGGTTATAATCTTTCTAAGCCATTTTCTGTAATGGATTGTAAGGATTTTGAATTTAAGGTTTTGATAAGAAATGCAGGAGATTTTTCTAAGTTTTTAATAAAGCTAAAAATTGGAGAAGAACTTTTATTTAGGGGACCTTATGGTTCTCCTTTTTCTAAGTTTATAGATTTTAATAAAAAATATATTTTGATTGGAGGGGGCTGTGGAAGTGCCCCTTTAATGCATTTTAAAAAAATCTATCCAAATATTATTGAAGATAGTGTTTTTGGATTTTCTGATTATCGTATAAAAAGCATAGTTGATGATGATAATATTTTTGTTGATAGAATAGATGGAATGAATCCCGTTGATTATATTTTAAATAGAAACAAAGGAAAAGATATAAATATAATTTCATGTGGTCCAAAAGGAATGTTTATATATTTAAAGTATATAATAGATTCTTATCAAACAGCGTGGATATCTATGGAAGAAAATATGGGTTGTGGAATAGGTATGTGTAAAGGATGCCCTGTTGATACTGTGGATGGAGTTAAAATGGTTTGTAAAGATGGACCTTTATTTAATATTAAAGAGGTGATTTTATAATGAATCTTCTCGAAACAAATTTATTCAATAAAAAAATAAAAAATCCTTTTATCATAGCTTCTGGACCTTGTGGAAACTTTGAAGAACTTTCAGAAATAATAGATATAAATAATTTGGGTGGAATAACTACTAAAACAATAACAAAAGAACCCAAGATAGGTAATAAAGCTCCGAGAATAGTTAATTTGAATGATGGACTTCTCAACTCTATAGGACTTGAAAATAAAGGAATAGATTATTTTATAGAAAATGAAATTAAAAGAATAGAAAATTATAATACTTTAAAGATAATAAGTATAGGTGGATATAATGAATATGATTTTGAATATATGATAGAAAAAATTGATGATTATGATATAGATTTTTATGAATTAAATCTTTCATGTCCAAATGTAAATAAAGGTGGAGCAACACTTCTAAATGATAAAAAATTACTTTCTAAAGTTATTGAAAGATCTTGTAATTCAACAGATAAACCTATTTTTTTGAAATTTGGTTATGAAAGTAATTTAGAAGAACTCGTTAAAATAGGTGTTTATAATGGTGCTTCTGGAGTTACTTTGATCAATACTTTAAAAGGTATGAAAATAGATATAAATACAGGTAAACCTATTTTGAAAATGAAAACTGGGGGTGTATCTGGATCTTTTATAAAACCTATGGCTGTACATTGTATTTATAAAATAAGAGAAAAATTTCCATATTTACCAATAATAGGTATGGGTGGAGTTTTTAATCATGAAGATGCTATTGAATTGGCCATGGCTGGAGCAAATCTTATTGGTGTTGGGACGGCTATGATGATGGATCCAGAAATTGTTAATAAGATTATTAAAAATACAGCTTTTTATTTATCATCTAAGAATAAGAACTTTGAAGATATTGTTTCTAAATCTCATGAAAGGACTGATAATTATGTTTTATAATAGATATTTGAAAAATGTTGATCTCAGGAATTCAAGAGTTTGTGTTGGACTTGATAGCGATATAGAAAAAATTTCAGATAAATTTGGAGTGAATGAAGAAAAAATCTTCAATTTTAATAAATATATAATAGATTCTACTTATGAGAATACAAATACCTATAAATTGAATATAGCCTTTTATGAACAAATTGGATATAAGGGTATTAAAATGATGGAAAAAACAGTTGAATATATCAAAAGTACTGATACTCCAATAATAATAGATTGTAAAAGAGGCGATATAGGTAATACTGCAAAAGCTTATGCAAAATATTATTTTGATCATTTGCAAATCGATTCTATAACAGTTAATCCTTATATGGGAAGAGATTCTTTGATTCCATATCTTGAATTTAAAGATTCACATATATTTATTTTGAGTTTGACATCTAATAAAAGTGCACAAGATTTGATAATTCCAAATAAACTTCATATAAAAACTTCAAAATTGGCGAATGAATTGAATAGATTATTTGAAAATAGAGTTGGAATAGTTGCAGGTGCAACTCAAGAATGTATAGAAGATTTAGATGAAATAACAGAAAATGAAATTTATTTAATTCCAGGTATAGGTGCACAAGGCGGAGATTTGAAAGCTCTTATTAAAAGTACATATAATAAAAATATATTGATTAATTCATCAAGAGGTATTATTTTTTCTGAAGATCCAAAGAAAAGTTTGATCACTTTAAAAAATAATATTAATGAGGAGATTGATATTTATGAAAAATAATATAATGAATATTTTAGAAAAAACTGAAGCTGTTTTAAAAGGACATTTTTTGCTTTCATCTGGAAAACATTCAGATACATATATACAATGTGCAAAAGTATTGATGTATCCAGATTATGCGGAGATGTTTGGGGAGATGATTGCTGACAAATTAGATGATGAAGTAGATATAGTTGTTTCTCCAGCTCTTGGCGGAATAATAATAGGATATGAAACTGCAAAAGCTTTAGGAAAAAATTTTATATTTTCAGAAAGAAATTCAGAAGGAAATATGGATATAAGACGTGGATTTGTATTGGAAGAAAATTTGAGAATTTTAATAGTAGAAGATGTTATAACAACTGGAAAATCTACAAAAGAAGTTATAGAAGTTTTAAAAAATTATAAACCGAAAAAAATATATAAAGCTTGTATAGTGAATAGAGGTAGTATAGATGAAATAGATGGAGATAAAATAATTTCTTTAGTTGATATCAAACCAGATATTTATGAAGAAGATGATTGTCCATTTTGTAAGAATGGAGATAAACCTATAAAACCCGGAAGTAGAAAATAAATAAAACCCTCATATTGATATGAGGGTTTTATTTTGCATTATATAGATAATTTATTATATTCATGGCGATATGATATTTATTCTTTAGAAGGAAAAGAAATAATGTATTTTGGTGAAGTTTGGCATGATGGAAATAACTTTGAAATTCTTGGAAGGGCAAGCTTTGAGATTAAAATAATATAAAAAAGAAGAATCTTTTTAAGATTCTTCTTTTTTTATCATACTTGAAAATATTTCTACTATATTCTCATCAAATTGAGTTTTTTTGCATTTATAAAGTTCTTCAAGTGCTTGTTCTTTTGTCAATTTATTTCTGTATATTCTGTTGCTAGTCATAGCATCCCAAGTGTCTACAATACTCAATATTTTTGAATATATAGGTATTTGATCGCATTTTAAACCATCGGGGTATCCTTTGCCATCACATCTTTCATGATGATGTTTTACTATCTTTGCTATTTCTTTCATGCTTGTCATTTTGTTCAACACTTCATATGCATATAGGGGATGTTTTTTTATTTCATCGAATTCTTCTGGAGTTAATTTTCCAGGCTTATTAAGTATTTCATCTTTTATGAGTACTTTTCCTATATCATGTACCAAACCAGCAAGGTATATTTTTTGTATTTCTTTTTCTGGAAGATTCATTTCTATAGCCATTTTTTTTGCGAGTTTTGCGACATTTTCTGAATGGCCTTTCGTATATTTATCTTTGTATTCTATCATTTTTATCAAGGATATTATTATATCTGTTTGGGTTTTTGTCTCTATTTCATCAAATTCTTTTAAGGTCATGAACATTTTTATAAAACTATAAAAAAATTCTGCGAATCTAAATGATTCTGAAGTGAAATTACTCTTACTTTCGTATGATGTATGTAAGGTTATATTTCCATAGAATTTATTTTCTGTTCTTATTGGTATGAATAAAGTTTTATATATATTTTTTAAATGATTTGGGAGTTGTGGATATTTTGTGGATATTTTATTTATTGTTTTTGTATTTTTTATTATTTCAACATTTTTTTTAAAATCATAATCATTTATAGATATTTTTAATGAATTCAATCCTTTTAGATCATGTCCCTTTGATTTTAAAAATATGATACGATCTTGTTCAACAGTCGATATTATTCCATAGTCAGCTTCTGGAATAAATTCAAACAAGTTATCAAATACTTCTACAAGGAAGTTTTTTTTATCTGTTTGTTGAAATATTTTTGTTGAAATACTTATCAAATTTTCCATTTTATTCATCAATTTTTGATTTTCTTTATAACTATCTTCAATTTCTTCATTCATAGATTCTATTTCATCGAATGAGTCTTTTATTTGTTTTACCATTTTATTGTAAGAGTAGGTTATTTCTTCAATTTCTTTTATCTTATTTTTTTCACTATTATATGATTTTGTGAGGTTTATGTCAAAATTTTTCATTTCTTTGGATATTTTTTCGATTGGTTTTGAAATTTTTTTACTGAAATTGTTTATGTATATTATTCCAAGTGATATGAATATTATTGAGAATATTATAATATAGTTTTTTATTTTTTCTGCTTCTTTATTGAAATCTGAATAATAAGCCGTTGAAGTTATTATCAAATCCCATGGTTCAAAGTATTCTGCATATGATATTTTTAATCCTATAGAAGTATTTTTTGGATATTTCCAATTGTATTCTATATATCCTCCACCATTTTTTGCAATTTCTATAGTTTTTTGTACCATTTTGAATTCTGGATTCTTTGCATCAGAATAGTTATATGCATTTTGATTTTTTATTTCTGGATGCATTATTATATTTCCTTTTGAATCATATATTATATAATAGTCATTTTCTTGATCGGAAGGTATACTCGATAGAGCATTTTCTAAAGAAATTTTTGCATTTTCTTCATTATCATATTTTTTTATATGGTCATTGTATTTTTCTTTTGCCAAAACCATCGCACTTTTTACAGAATTTTTTAATAGTATTTTCCCTTTTTCATTTAAAGCATTTTTGGAGATTTTGTAACTGTAAAACCCCGTTAGGAGTATAGAAATCAAGAATATTATCATTATAAGAATGAATAATACAGTTTTTAGTCTATATTTCATTTTTCCCCACCCCTGCATTTAATATTTTAAGTATTTAACATTTATCATCTTTTTTCATTTTTCTTTTTTCTGTGTACATTTTTTTATCGGCAAATGATATTAATTCGTCAAGGGTTATGAAGGAATCAAATTTATATTCGTGAATTCCATGTGCAACGCTTATTTCATAGTCTTTTTTATCTATTTCATTTATGGTGTCAAAGTCTTTTTTTATTCTTTCCCATATCATTTCTGCATTTCTTTCTGTACATTTTGGGAATATTATTAAAAATTCGTCTCCACCCATTCTACATAAAATATCAATTTCTCTTATATTTTGTTTTATTAGCATTGTTATATCTGTTAAAAGTTTATCACCAGTGTTATGACCAAATTTATCATTTGTTATTTTTAGATTATTCACGTCTAAAAAACATATTGATAAAGGAGTTAAATATCTTTTTGTGAATTTCATCTGTTCCTCAAGAATTATCATTCCCATTCTTCTGTTGTATATTCCAGTTAATTCATCATAATTTGCATATTTTTCTAGTTTTTCTTGAGATTTTTGTATTTTAAAGAATGCATTTGCTATATTTCTAAAGGCTTCCATTACTTTTAAGGATTCATTTCCAAAATATTTTTCAGATTCGAGAGCTATATCTAAACTTATTCCAGCTATTTTTACATCGTCTATTTTTAAATCAAATGTTAGAGTTTCTTTCATTAATTTAGATCCATCTGCAAATTCTCTCTTTGTGGATCCTTCCATATTGTTCAATGTATATTGGTTTATATTTTTTATTATTGTAGCTCTTTCTCTTGGAATTGGATCAAATATTTCCATTTTTAAATCAAGTGCTTGAAGTTTTTCTAAATCATGACCAACACAGTCTATAAATACAATTTTATCATTTTCGTATTTGAATACACTTCCAAAGTTAGCTTCTGGAGTTATTTTCATGGCACTCTTGAATAGGTCTGATAAGAATTGATCTCTGTTTGGCTTTTTTGTTATATCTATTTTTGATATTATATGGATTATTTCTTCAAATTTTTCAGTTACTTTATTTAATTCTTCAAAAGAAAATTCTAATTCTTCTTTTTGAGCTATTAATTCTTCATTATAGGCAATTAGTTGTTCATTACTGGCTTCAAGTTCTTCTTTTTGAGCTATTAATTCTTCATTATAGGCAATTAGTTGTTCATTACTGGCTTCAAGTTCTTCTTTTTGATCACTTATCAATTCTTTTGATTTTTCGAGTTCTTTAGTTCTTTCATGAATTATTTTTTCTAATTTTTTTGATTGTTCTTTTCCAATTTTCTTCTTTATATCAAAATATATATAGAAGGATAACATTAAAAACATTAATTGAACTACTCCTAATATTATTCCTATTAGTTCTAATTTTGTTATAACTTGATTTATTTCTGTTAGAGGTTCTGTCATCGCTATTATTATTTTTCTTTCATCCATACTTAAAGTTGTCCATGACATCAATTTTTGTATTGTTTTTTCATTTTCTTTCACGAAGTATGTTTCGGTACCATTTTCATTATTTACCATTTTATTTGCTAAAGTTATTATTTGTGGGTTTTCTTTATATATTTCTTCAACATTTTTTCCAATTTCATATTCATCATGATCATGAATTATTTGTTTTTTTTCATCTATTATGAATATGCTTTTCATTATATTATTTGGAAGTATTTTTATATAATTTTCTATGAGTGAGTTTAAGTTTATTGTGAATATTAAATATTTAACTTCTGAATATGTTGGAATTTTTTTTATTATTGAAAAGAATTCATAATTATCTGTCACTTTTATATTTGTTATCAGCATATCATCTATATTTTTTATAGTATCATAATTGTTTTCTATATATTTTCTCAATTCAGAATAAATTTCAGAGTTTTTATCATTGGTCTCTTTTGAATAGAAACCGATTGGATTTAAATTTTTATCTAAAAATGTATGGGCTATTAATTCATTGTGATTCATATAGTCATCTTTTACTATTTCTGGGATGAATATACTATCTTTTATACTTAAATGAGCATATTTTGATTTTGATAGTGTATCTATATGAGATATTAATGTGTTTATTTGAATGAACATAGATGATTTTATGATTTCAACTTTTCCAATTTGCCTCATTTTGAATTCATTTTGTTGTAATTCTATTGATTTATTTGTGAATGTTGTTATTCCAAGTGTCATTATTATTATAAAAGATAATAGTATGCTTATGAATATAATATCTATTTTGTTAAATTTCATATTGCCCTCCGTAAATAAATAATTAAAAAAAATTAGATTAACAAGATTTTGTATCTTATTATTAATTATAACATTTATTTTAGCGGAATTTTTTAGTATTTTAGAGGATTTTGGTTAATTTTTATAAAAAAATATAAGTCGGATTTATCCGACTTATATTCTTCTAATGTATTCAAGTATTATTTGATTGAATGATTCTGAATTGTATAGATCTTCTCTTTTTCTTATTTTTTTTATCATATTATCCCTCCTTAGAGATATATGGTATTTGTTTATTCATTTATATTAAATCAAATGGAGTTAACTTCATGTCAAGTTTTAAATCGGACAAAAAAGGTTAAGATTGTGAAAATATTGGAGTTAACTCTATTAGTAGTTTTTAGATATTTTGTGAAATTAAATAATATTATTTAATAATTGAAGTTTTCTTTTTTTATACTTGCTTAATTGTTGATACTTGAAATAACATATATTTTAAATATATGTTATAATTTCTTTAGAAAGCTTGTTATAATCGCATTTTTATTTTAAATTTTTCCGGAGTTTATTTTGGAGTGGGAGGGAGTTTATGAAGTTTAGCATTAGAAAAAAGATGATTTCTTTATTGATCTTGATTTCTGTTATTCCTTTGGTCATATTGACATCTTATAGTTCTTTTAATTTTTATAATAAGATGAATGATAGTGTAGAGAAAATTGTTATGACCAAAAATGAGGATTTGACCGATTATATAAGGTCTTATATGAATCCTGTTATAGAACTTTCTAATTATGTTAAGTTGAATCTTGAAAAGAATGGTTTGAGTTGGAGTTTTCAGAATTTTAATAATTTGGTGAATTCATATAAGATGATAGATAATATTTATATGGGTTTGAGTAATGGTACTTTTTATTCTGAACCAGATTATGATCTGAATGATTCTTATGATCCTACGAATTCTTATTGGTATAAAGTTGGAATGGAACATCCAGATAGCATTGTCATGACTGATCCTTATTTGCAGGGTTTTAATAATAAGACTGTAATTTCAATAGTTTTTAATTTTGAGAGTTCTGGTATGCAGGGTGTTCTTGGAATGGACTTGGATTATGATCATTTAGTTATGATGCTTGAGAAAAATATAGGTTATGATTCAGCACAATCATTTGTTTTGACATATGAGGGTAAAAATATTCTTCATTCGGATAGGAATTTAATAGGTCAAGACAGATCTAATGAGGAGTTGTTTTTAAACGTAGATTCGGAGAGTGGTGTTGTTCATTATTCTATAAATGGTGTTGATATATTTGGTTATTATAAAAAGATTCCAGAGTTTGAGTGGATAGTTTATACTTCTATTGAACATGCCGATATAGTTAAGGCTCCAATTGATCAAACTATTTATTCTGGTATAATATCTGGCGTAATAATAATTTTTGCTATTTTTATTTCTTATTTTTATATTAGAAGTATTGTAAATCCACTTAAGAGATTATCAAAAGATGTTAAACTTTTTGGTGAAGGTGATCTCACAGTTGAATTTGTATCAAAAAATAAGGATGAGATAGATGAGATAGCAAATTCTTTGAATTATATGTCAGAAAATCTTAAGAATTATATTATTAATATAAAGAATGCCTCTGATGATATAGAGAAATCTTCTGATTCTCTCAAAGATGTTTCTTTTGAGAATAATAGAGGTATAGAGTATTTAGTAGAACAGTCTGTAACTATTCAAAATGATTCTCAAAGTGCATTTTCTACAATAGAACAGGTTAAAATAGGTGTTGATGAAGTTGCTACAAATTCTCAAACTGTTTCTAAAGAATCTCAGAATTTGAATGATCTTGCGAATAATACCAATGATTCTGCTAAAGAAGGGTATCACAGTATTAAAGAAATGATTAATTCTATTAAACAAGCTGTGGGGCAGTCTCAAGAAACTGAAAAGAATGTAGAAATACTTTCTGCTAATGCAGATGAAGTAAAAAATATAGTTGATAGTATTTATTCTATTACCGAACAGACTAATTTACTTGCTTTGAATGCAGCAATCGAAGCAGCCCGTGCAGGTGAAGCTGGAAAAGGATTTGCTGTTGTTGCAGATGAGATAAGGAAGCTTGCAGAGGAGTCTGCTAAGGCAACTGATAGAATAGGTGAAATCTTGGGTAAGATAAAGAGTGGCACTGATGTTGTCAATAAGGCAACTCATAAAACTTCTGATATAATACAAGTTGTGGATTCTGAAATGAGTAATGTTTCAAATAAATTTAAACTTATTTTTGATCAGGTTGAAAGTATGAATTCTGCTGTGGAGAATTTAACTGCCAATGCTCAAGAGCAAAGTGCAAGTGCCGAACAAATGAATTCTTCAATTACTGAAATATATAATGCAGTTGCTGAAATAAATCAAAAATTGATTCAAACAGGAAATACTTTGGATCATCAAAAGAGTAACACGGGTAAAATTGAAGATAGTTCTGAAGAACTTAAAGGATTATCAGAAAATCTTAAGAAGAGTATAAGTGCTTTTAAATTAAAATAATAAGTAATAAATAAAGGAAGAACTTTATTGTTCTTCCTTTATTTTTATTTCAGTTATTATATTTATTTTAAAGTCGTTTAGCCATTTTTTGTTTGCTTTTATTTCATATATTTTGTCTTTTTTTATATTTTTTATGAGATTTTCATCTATATAGAATAATTTGTGTTCATATTCGTTTTCTATTATTATTTCATATAGGTTGTTTTCATCGGGAATTTCGCTTATATAATTTATTTTCCCATTGTAATTTATTATTTCATCATCGTTTTTTTGTTCTTTTTTATTATTTTCAAGGTTTTTGTTGTTTATTATTGTTATTTTTAAACCTATGTTTTTTCCTATGGCAGTTTGATAACCTTGAATTTGATATTTTTTATTTGTTTCTAAAAGATTTTTGTTTTCTTCATTTATAAATGCAGTATATTCTGTATTTCCATCGGAGATTTTTATTTTTAGTATTCCATTTTCATCTGGTTTTTGATTCATTTGTATGACTTTAATATCCATTTTTATTGTTTTTATCTCTGTTGGCAATCTTCTTATTGTTATTTCGCCATTTTTTAATCTTGGTATATCATTTGTATTGAAAGTCATAGGAAATAAGTTTATACTTAATAATAATGTAGAAAAAAGAAATATAATATTTTTCATTCTTTCTCCCTTCCTTTTTTGTTGTTTTTATTTATTTTATGTTTTCTATCTTAAACAACTCTTAAAGAAAGGAATTATTGAGTATTTATAGTTTTGAAGCTGCTTCTTTATCTACTATTATGTATACATCATTATGCAATTGTAATATTGATGCTGGTAATTCTGGTGTTATATTTCCTTTTACTGTGCCATATATTGCATCTGCTTTGTTTTTTCCATTTGCAAGAAGTACTATTTTTTTTGAGTGCATTATCGTTTTTATTCCCATGCTTATAGCTTGTTTAGGTACTTCATCTATAGAATCAAAGAATCTTGAATTTGCTTTTATAGTTTCTTCATCAAGGTTTACAAGATGTGTTGTAGATTCAAATTTTATATCTGGTTCATTAAAACCTATATGGCCATTTGTTCCTATTCCAAGTACTTGTAAGTCTATTCCACCAGCTTTTTTTATTTTTTCTTCATAGTTTATACATTCTTCATGTATATCTTTAGCCGTACCATCTGGTATATTTGTATTTTCAGTCTTTATGTTTATATGGTTGAAAAGGTTATTTCTCATGTAATAATAATAACTTTGATCATTATCTCTGCTCAATCCGAAATATTCATCGAGATTGAATGTTTTTGTTTTTTCAAAGTCTATTATTTTTTGTTCATAGAGTTTTATCAATTCTTTATACATTCCTATTGGAGTACTTCCTGTTGCTAATCCTAAAATAGATTCTTCTTTTAATATTATTTGACTTGCAACTATTTGAGCAGCTTTTATGCTCATTTCTTCGTAATTATTTACGACTATAACTTTCACAAAATCATCCTCCTAAAATTTATATTATTTGATTGAGAAATGATGTGCCGTTTTCAGGGGCTTCAATTTTAAAGTACTCGGCAACTGTTGCGCCAACATCAGACATTGTTTTTCTATGTCCAATATTGATATTTTTTTTATTTTTATTGTATATTAAGAGTGGTACATTTTCTCTTGTATGATGTGAGTGGCCTATTGTAGGATCATTTCCATGATCTGCCATTACTATTAAGTAGTCATCATCTTCCATTATATCTATTAATTGTTTTATATATTTATCAGAAACTTTTAATTTTTCTACATATCTTTCTACATTTTCGGCATGACCAGCTAAATCAGTTTCTTGTACATTTGTGCATATGAATCCATCTTTCATTTTTTTGAATTCTTCTATAGTTTGTTTCATTACATATTCTGTATCTACACCTGGAATTGATTTTCCATATCTATTTTCAACTATATCAGCTACTTTTCCAATTAAGGTTACAGGGATGTTGTTTTTTCCTAATATTGTTGGGATTTGCACTTCTGGATCTATTCCATATCCAAGATGTATTACGAGATAGTCTTTATTATAAACACCGCTTTTTGGAGCGTTTACTCCTATGTATGTATCATCTTTTGTTTCTATTGAGTTTATTAAGTCATCTTTTGTAACATCTTTTCCACCAAAGGCTATAACTCTTGAAACTTGTACCTGACTTCTCACTATTTTACCTATTTCTATAACTTCTTCAAAAGATATTTTATCGAAGGTCGAGGTTACATTATAAGCTTGACCTCCATCTGCTTCAAGATTATCTCCAACTGTTACACAATTGTTTACTAATAATATTTTTAATTTTTCGCCTATATATTCTACATTATAGCCTTTTTTGATTAATTCATTGTATACTATATCTATTTTTTTTGAGAATGGTTCCATTATTGGATGTTTTGGATTTGTTCCCATTATTTCTTGATGACCATAGAATGTATCTGCATTGAAGTGCATTAAACTTGATTTTCCAAAAACAGCATCTGGATTTTTTTTCATATTTTCTGTTTCCATATTTAATGCATTCATTAATCCAAGTTTTTCTAAAGTTGGTAATTTTAATCCTGGAGTTTTTTCAAATATATGTTTTGCTGTATTTGCGCCAAAATCTTCTGGTCTTGTTTTTATAACATCATCCATATAACCTACACCGTAACTATCTAAAACTATAACTGTAAATTTTCCCATTAAGATCATCTCCTTAAGAGTCTGCCCTGGCTGTCATATAAACCAATTATTTCAGCTTTCCCTTCTTGTATCCCTTTTACTACTGCAACTTTACTTCTTGTTACAAAGATTTGAGTTCTAAAATTTAGTATTGTTGTGTCTCCTATTGCATTGTTTTGGTCTATTTCTATATAGTAATCTATACTTTCTGCATCTGGCATTATAGTTTTTTCTATTTTTGAATTTTCTATGTTTTTACCAACTAGAACATTTTCCATATGAGATCTTCTATAATGTCCTCCACCGTACATGAATGAGGAATTTTTTAAATTATGTGATATTTCACTTACATATACCATAGAAGGTATTTCTTTCATATCAAAATCTGCATGCATAGGGGTTGTTCCAAGTAGTCCATGACCAGGTTCACCATGTGTTCCACCATTTTCTTTTATTTTTTTTATGGTGTGTGTACATGTTGCCGAAGGCATATTTATATGACCTGGATTTATTCCATTTTCATTTAATATTTTTATAGCTTTTTTTATAGTTTGAATATTTGGAGTTGGTAATATGTCTTTTTTTTGTTCATTATATAAAAAACACGGGAATGAAGTGATTCCATATATTTTTATATTTTCCATTTTTTGAATTTTTTTAATGGCTTCTTCTAGTTCGTTTAAATAAAATCCACCATATTGAGCTGGATATAACATATCACCATCATTTAATACTCTCAGCATTATTTTTTGGGTTTTGCCTAAATTCTGAGCTTCATCATTTATTTTTTGAGCTTTTTCTATAGAATATACAGTCATTATTTCTGGATCTTTTTCTAAAAAATATTTGATCATAGAGTTTGGAGTTTGTACGAGATGTCCAATATTTCCAATTTTTATGTTATTTGCGGCGAGTATTTCTGCTTCCTCAAAATCGACAACTACAGCTCCTTCATATCCAATTTTTAATAATTGGTCGGCAATATAAGGGTTTCTACCGAGTTGTTTAGTCATAAAAAATAGTTTTACTCCATATTTGTCTGCTTCATCTTTTATCGATTTCGCATTTTTTAAAAGTGTATCGAGATCTATTATATAAGTGTCTGGTGGTATCAACCCATTTTGATGTAATTCAAAAGCAGTTTGTATTAATTTTGGATTTCTTTTCATAGTTTTTTCAAGGAACATTTCATCACCTCTTGGAAATTTTATTTATAGATTGATTTAGTATTCTTATTATTGTGTCTGCACCACTTCTCATAGGATTTATTCTTATCATTCTGTTTTCGAGTTCTGGATCGGCAGCTCTAAATGTTCCGGATATTCTATAGAACATAGGGGCGAATTCATATTTTGATTCAGATCCTACAGGATGTGGAATTGCTCCGAGTTTTTCAGCTTCTTTTAATACATCATAAGCTATATTTTCATCGAATTCAACCAAGAGAACTTTGGATTGTGCATTTGCTAAAAATGCATTTTTTATATGAGGAACTTCATTATTATTAAGTCTTTTTACTAATTCATCATTTACTTCTGCTTGAATTGCAAGAGATACAGGAGCATATATTAAACCATATATTACATCCATAGCTTCATGTCCTTGTACTTGACTTCCACCAGAATAATTTAAGTTTTTTACTTTTTGAATTAATTCTTTTTTTCCTACAAGACAACCAACACCTTCTGGGCCGAGAAGTTTAAATGTTGAAAATGCAGATAATTCAGCTCCACATTGTGTACCCATTTTTTGAGTTTTCATTATAGCATAGTTGTCATCTATTATTATTGGTATATTTTTTTCATTTTTTATTATTTTTATAACATTTTCAAGATCATAAGAGTCTTCTATTTTTTGTCTTGAATGTTGTATTAAAGCACCTTTTATGTCAGGATTTTTTTCGATTTTTTCTTTTATATCATTTATATCATTGAAATCAGCTTTTATTGTTTTTACACCCATAGTATTTAAAGTAACTTCTGTCGTTGGATAGATAGGTGCATCATGTACGAGCAATTTTTCATTGTTGTTTATAAAACTTATTAAACCCCATCTCAAAGCACCTGTTCCTGATCCTCTCAATAGTATAGCATCTTCTGCATCGAAGAAATCTGCAATTGTTTTTTCAACTTGTATAGTTGTTGTTGGTTTGTTTTGACCCATCACTACTCCGAGGTCTCCTCTTGAAAGTATTTCATGCCCTTGGAAATTTTTTGTTATAGAGTCTATCATTTTAAATTGTAATTTTTTAGCTTGTTCTATATTTAATGATTTAAGAGGATATGTTTTCAATTTATTCACTCTCCAATATTTTTTTCGGGTTGTTTATTAGCATATTTTCTATGTCAGTATCTTTTACTCCATTTTTTATTAGTTCAGGAATGAATTTGTCTAAAAGATATGAATATCCAATTCCACCTTTGTATTTTAAATGTGATTTTCTTGTTATATCTACAGATAATACTATTCTTTCAGATAAACCTTTTTTACAAAGATTTGTTAATATTTCAATTCTTTTTTCATCACTTAAATAACTCAGTTTTCCTATTGTATCTATTTCAACATAAACGCCTTTTTGTATTAGTTTTTCTATATATTCTATATCACCAGTTAAATCAGTATGACCGAGTATAATTTTATCTAAATTTGCATTCATTTCTTTGAATAGTTCTATTTGTTCTAAACCCATAGTACCAAGACTTGTATGTGTTGTTATAGGCCTTCCTGTATTATTATGAGCTATTGCTGCCGCTCTTAGAACTTTTTCTTCAGCAGGAGTTATTTTATCTTTTGAAGAACCAACTTCTCCTATTATTTGTGCTTTCACTCCGTAGTTTTCTATGCCATTTATTATTTCATTTTCCATTATTTTGGCAAGCTCTTCTTTTGTTTTTGTATAAACTTCGTCTGGTAAAAATGGTTCTTTATAGTATCCAGTTGAAAATATAAAATTCATTCCAGTTTCTTCTCTTAATTTTAGTATATATCCGATATCTCTACCCATACCCATATTTGTAACTTCAACTATATTTTTTACATTTTTTCCCATTAATTCTAATAATTCTTCTTTTGTTTGATCATAACAATCAAGTCTGCAATCTGGATCTTTTTTTACTCCCGATAAATCTATTCTCATGTGTTCATGCATATAAGTATATCCGTTTTTTAACATATTAATCACCTTCCTTAAAAAAGTATTCTTGCTTTTTTCGTTCATAAGATTTTAAAAAGTATCTTTTATATAGTTCTGGTAATTCATATATTTGATATATTTGTTTACAGAATTCGATTAAGTTTGCAGTGTTTTGTACATTCTCTTTTGAACATATTAATAAAGATTTTGAAAGTTCATTTGTTGGTATTGATATGGCAGATGAGTTTATCATATTTGCAATTTTTGAGAGGTATTTTCCAGATTTATTTTGTTCGTTTTTATAAGTTTCTCCCATACAACCAAATACAGAATCTCCCATTCCATATATATCAGTAGGTCCTTCCATACAAGATATAAAATCTACTTCTTTGAATATTTTTTTTATTTGTTTTATAGATTCTTCTCTATTTGAAAAATCTGGATATTTGAATTCTTTTATTTGTATATTTTCTACATTTTTTATTATATTTTTAAGTGTTTCTTTCATGGGTTTATCATCGGCTGTGTATAGATTTGAGGGAATAGCTATTATATGTTTTTTATTTTCTGGTTTTATATCAAAAAGTAATTTAAATATATTTTCTATTATTTCAAAATTTTTTGAAATTATTCCAGTTCCAGCTGTGAATTCTATGTTATCTGTAGACTTTTTTGAATTTTTTGCTTTTAATCCCGCTCCCTTTAAAAGAATTGAAAATAAGTTTAAAGAAATAGCTGGATTTATTACAGATCCACCTCCATCTGTAGCTATTGCAAAATCATTTATTCCATACAATACATTTACAGCCGAGGCAGAGGATGAGCCCGTCATATTTTTTCCAGTTATTGGATTTTTTATATTTATATCTATTGCCCTACCGCCATCTGACATTTTATCTATTGTATGGAATAAATAATTTTTATTTGAAAGTTTTCTTATGATGTCTTTATTTATAGAAGAAGTATTTTTTACTCCAAATGTATAAAAATCATCATAAGTTTCTATTTTTTCCATCATTATATTTAATATATCTGTATTTATTTTTTCTATAGTGATATCTTTAAAATCAAATGCTTTTATATTTTTTTTTGCTATTTTATATACAAGCTTATCTCTCATATTAGATTCTCCCGATTTTTTATATTAAAATGGAGGCGAAAGCCTCCATCTTTTTTATACACTGTAAAGTCCAATTAATGATAATAAGTTTATTAAAATTCCTACTAATATAGCTCCAACAGGTCCTACTGCCATATCTACTATAGGTTTCTTTGATGTTTTGTTCAATACATATAAACCTACAACTATAAAGAATCCTAATTTTGGAGCCATTTGATTTGCAGCCATCATACCGCCAACTAATAATGCAACTTCTAGAACTTTTGACATAGCTGTTCTTATATTGTCTCCAGCTTTTCTCATTCCAGGGAATTTATCAAGCATTTTTGCAAGAACTTCTAATAAAAGAACTTCTAAAGTTATAACTATTGCTCCCAATATGAAAGCTAAGAAAGCATTTTTTGTTAAAATTCCTACAACGAATACAAATGTCATACCAACTGGTCCATAAACACCTGTAGCAAGTGCTGTTGTAGCAACTAATGGGATGAATCCTATTCCTCTTGCGAATGCAGTTAAAGCTGCTTCAGTATTTTTTCCTTCAGCTAAGAGGTTTAATGATATAGGATCTCCTGCTAATGTTCCATAGCTTGTAGCAGCGGCAACTAATCCACCCATTATTGCAAGCCAAATAACATTTTTCTTTATTCTCTTTACTCTGTCTCCAAATAATCCTTTATAATCCATTTGTGTTGCATTTGGATCAGCTTTTTCATTCATTGCGTATATTAACATAACTATCATTCCAGCGAGTAAAGCCATACCTTCTGGATTTAAAGCTATTTTTGAATCTCCTATTGTAAATATTCCATAGTACTGTGTTATTTGTCTAACTAAGAAAGATATTACTAAGGTTATCATTCCATTTTTTACTCCGTATTGATAACCAACAACAACTGCTGGAAATACTGCAAATGCTGCAATTATAGGAGCTCCAACTTGTCCTAAAGCTGGTAAAAAGTTTACAGGTAATTTTGCAAATACATCTACTATTGATTGAAGTCCAAATAATAACCCTAAACCGTATAAAGCACCTATTACACCAGCAATTATTACTCCTTTTTTGCCATCAGGTGACCATGTTCCAATAATATCTGTTCCCAATAGTATGGAATGTATTAAGATTATTGTTGCTGCTATTGAAACAGGAATTCCAAATCCTATAACAAGACCAAAACCAAGTGCGAAACTTGTTGCTGCAAGAGCTTTTTTGTCTATTCTTCCTTCTAAATATTCAGGAACAATAGGCCTTAAACCATCGTTAAATACTGCTACACCTTTGTTTGCAAGAATAGAAGCGAAACCGCCTATCAATGCGATTAAAATGTACTCCATGGAATTACCCCCTAAATTTTATTTTAAGATTTCCTTCATGATTACAGGTATAACTTGGTCCATATGTTGTGGTGTAAATCCAAATGCTTTTTTACCGTTTTTTACTTCTGATATTATTTCAGCATCTGATTTTACATTTCCAGGCATAGAAACTGTTGCACACATTGGCATTCCCAATAAAGCTATTGCCATTGCTAATGCACCACCTCCACCAGTATTACATGCACCAAAGTAATAATCTGCTTGTCCAGTTTTTATTGCCATTGCTGCTTCCATATCTGATTTTACTTCTACTGATACATTATCTCCACCAATAGACTTTATTTTTTTTGCCACTGCGTCTTTGTCAATCTGACCACCAACAACTATTTTTAGCATTTTTATGCCCCCTTTTATTATTTTAATTCATTGTTTAATAGTACACATAAATGCATTTGAATGAAGGATTTTTCATTTTCAGGAATTTCTAATTTTATTATATTTTCTATTTTTTTTATGATATTTAAAGATTCTTCAAAGTATTTATCAGCTTTTATTTGTTCAATTATAAAATCATCTGCTGAGTCTATTTTTTCATCTTTTTTTATTCTTGTTAAAGCAATTGAAAGATGAGTTATAAGCATCGCTCCATTTTCTTCATTTAATTCTATTTTGTAATCATCAAAAATGGATTTTATTATTTGATTTATTTCTTCAAATGTTTTTTGATCTAATTGTCCTGATTCTTTTAAAATATTTAGTCTGTCTTTTAGTTCCATGTTTGCCTCCTTAATAATTTGGAATTATGTTTCCTTTTACAACATTTTTTTGATATGTTTTTACAAGATTTTGATCTATTATGTCTAATAGAAGATTTTTTATTCCATCATTTGTTTTATTTACCACAATTACAGCTTGAGTATCTTCACCTTTTATATTTTCACGTTCAAGTTTATAATATTTTATATCCATTTTTCTTTCATTTATTTCATCAACATTCCATATGGCTGCATCTATTTCTTTGTTTATTACCTTCGATAATATTTGATTATAAGGTAAATCTATGAAGTTCACATCTATACCTTTACAGGCATCAAGTGTTAATATGTAATGGTCTAATGAAGATTTATCTATACCCACTTTCATATTTTTTTCTATTTTAGTTTTTGCTTTTTCTGAAAATATCATGGCATGTTCATTAACATATGAATATCTTCCAAAATCCATTATGATTTCTATTTCTTCATTATTTTTTATACTATTCAATGCAGCAAATTTTGAGAGTACTGCAAAGTCATATCTTTTTCTTTTTAAAGCTTCAATACGATTTTTAGCTCCTCTCATATATGCAAGATTGAAAGGAATATTTTTGCCTTCTATTGATTTATAAAGTCCCGTTGAAAGTCCTTCATAAAGTTTTGAATAAGGAAGTGGCATAACTCCCATCAATGTTCCCAAACCTGTAAAATCCCATAGTATTTCATAATTTAATTTCTCTATGAAAGTTCCTTTATGACCTTTCGCTCTTAATTTTATAGCCTGACTATCTTTTAAAAGATTTAAAGCATTTTGAATAGTACCCCTACCATATGAGAATTTTTCTGAGTAATAAGAAACAGTGTTTATTCTCTCGCCTTCATTTTTGGTTATGAATTCCCTCGCCAAAAGTGTGGCTACAAGACCATTCTTTTGCATTAGTTTATTTTTAAATTCCATAAGACATTCCCCCATTGTACAAAATACTGTATTTTTAATTTAAAAAATAAAAAAATAAAAAAAGATTAATAATTACAATAATATACAATTTCCTGTATATTATCAAAATTATAATAAATATTTTTGTTTTATCAAAATCAGATTATAAATAATTATAGTTATTTATTTAAAAATAAGTATGATTAACAATGAAAATCTTCTTTGTATTAATTAAAATAGTTTTATTTTTATTTTTTGAAACTTATTTATTTATTAGTAATCTTTCTAAATATAGAGTATTTTTTATCTATTTAAGTTTAATTACCTTTTATTATAAATTATTGGAATTGATTAATATTTTTTTAATTGTATAATGGAAATTGTAAAAAGAATTAAATATACAGTTAACTGTATATTGTATAATAAGGATTTTTTAATAATCAAGAGGAGGGAGTTCATGAAAAAGATTTTTAGTTTACTTTTTGTTTTAAGTATTTTTGTTTTTTCATTTGCTTTTACAGGTCAAATAGACAGTTTGGTTAAGGATCAATTTAAAGGTGAATTTAAAGCTCATGAGAATAATGCATCTTTATTTATAGAAAAGAATGGTGCATCTGTTTCTGATATGGAACTTTTCATCAATGGTATGAAAGTAAATATTTTTGATTCTGATGAAAATGTTTTGAAAGTAAATGTTTCTAAGTTTGTTGTTGATGGAGTTAATGATATAGCTTTTGTTAATAAATCTAAAAAAGTTGCAAGAGTTGTAGTTCCTTTCATCACACTTGAAAAAGCTTTACCTGAAAAAGCTGGTATGAATTCAGATGTTTTAAGTAAGATTGATGCTGTTGTTGAAGGTGAAATTTCAAAAGGTATAACACCTGGTGCAGTTGTTTTAATAGCAAAAGATGGATATATAGTTAAAGAAAAGGCTTATGGTTTTGCTCAGAAATATGATATAAAAGGATTACTTAAAGATCCTGTATATATGAATACTAATACTATTTTTGATCTTGCTTCTGTTACAAAAGTTATGGCAACTACACAATCTATAATGTCTTTAATATCTGAAGGTAAAATTAATAGTGTTGAAGATAAAGTTATTAAGTATTTGCCAGAATTTGGAAAGAATGGTAAAGAGAATATAACTATTGCAGATTTACTTACACATACTTCAGGTCTTACACCTTGGAAACCAACTTTTTATCATGTTAATAATAGAAAAGAAGAACTTGATTTTATAAATAATTTACCACTCGAATATGAAACAGGTACAGATAGAAGGTATTCAGATTTTAGTTTCATGGCTCTTGGCTTTATTGTTGAAGCTGCAAGTGGTATGCCAATGGAAGAATATGCAAAAACAATTTATAATGAATTAAATATGGTTGATACTGGATATTTACCATCTGAAGATTTAAATTCAAGAATAGCAGCAACTTCTTGGGGCAATCCATATGAATACAGAATGGTTATGGATGATTCTTTTGGTTATAAATGTGAAGAAAGCAAGTATTTTAATGAATTTAATGGTTGGAGAAACTATGTTTTAATAGGACAAGTTAATGATGGTAATGCTTTTTATGCTAATCATGGCGTTGCTGGACATGCCGGATTATTTTCAACAACAGGAGATTTAGCAATTTTAGGACAAACTATGTTAAATGGTGGCGGTTATGACACTACAAGAGTTTATGATGAAGATATAGTAAAAGAATTTACAAGTCCAAAGAGATTTGGCCAAGGTTATGGTTTTGAAGTTGATAAATCTTGGTATATGGGAAGCAATAGATCAAAAGAAACTTTTGGTCATACAGGATTTACAGGAACACAGGTTATATTTGATCCTAATTTTGATTTACAGATAATTATTTTGACTAATAAACAACATAATGGAGTTAATCCATTTACAAAATATAATAGTACTGGATATTTGAGTAGAGAAGTATGTAATATAGTTTATGAATCAATAAAATAATTTATAAGTCAGATGAGAAAACTCATCTGACTTTATTTTTTTAATAGTCCATTTTTTAATATGTCTATTAGATAATTAAATTTTTTTATCGCTTTTTCATAATAATTTTTATCATTGAAATCAATATTTTCTTCTATTATTTTGTAGTAATTTGATATCATAAAACTCATGAGTTCATTTATAAAATCTTCCGGAATATCGGATCTTATTATATTTTTTTCTATTGATGCTTTTATTATTGGTTTTATGAATTGGTTTGTAGCAGATGATAATTTCTTTTGTATTTTTTGATTTATTCTCGGATCTTTTTCATTTACAACATTTTGTCCAAATTTTATATATTCTGGATATTCAGAAGCAAATCTTAAGCCTATTTTCGCGGGTATTTCAAAAACAGAAAATATGTCTGAATAGTCTATTTTGTTTTCATTATAATAATTTTCGAAGTATTGTGATTTTTCTTGAGCAATTTTTTCTATTAAGTAAAAGTATAGTTCTTCTTTTGTTTTGAAGTTGTAGTAAAAAGTGCCTTTACTTATTTGGGCATTTTTTAATATATTATTTAATGAAGCGTTTTGAAAATTTTTGTCGCCAAATTCTTTTATAGCGGAAGACATAAGTCTTTCTTTATTTTTAAACTCTTTAAAATCCATATTCTACACCTCATACTTTAAGCTTAAATTCTTTTGACATTTTTGGTATCATTGCTATTATAACAAGTATGTGTAAAATAAGAGCTATTATAAAACTTGAAAATGAATTTATCATTGTTTCATTTATTCCAGATAATATTATGTTATACACCCAGTATCCTGGGAGTATATAGAAGAAATATTGTATTTTTTGTGGAAGTATAACTGCTATCATTGGTAACATTATGAATATAAAAATTATTGTTTTTGATATTGCAATTGCTGAATTTTGATTATCTGCTATTGTTCCTATTATTATTCCTACTGTTATTGATAATAATGTTCCTAAAATCAATATGTATATGAATTCTAAATAATTAAAATTAAATCCTATAAGTATTATTTGAGATATTATTCCAAGTATTACAGATATTATCGATGCAAATATTATTTTTTCTATCATATATGTTTTTAAATTTAAAGGAGAAACTGAATAAGCTTCTATCATCTTACTTTCTTTGTCTTCTACCATTAAAAATCCCATAGAAACTCCAGGTATACCTATAACAAGAAGTATTGAGAGCGAGGTTATCATATTTAATATTTGATTGTTTTCGATTCCCAATGAACTTGTTTCAATATTGATTTGTCTTTCATTTTGTATATGACTTAGTATATTGTTTAATTGATTTTTTATCAATGGATCTTCATTTCCTTGAACTAATATTTTTATTTGAGAATTTTCATATTTTATTCCTATAATATCATCAAAACTATTTATTCTTTTTATTAGATCTTCTTCATCATCATATTCTTTTATATCATAATATTTTTGTAATTCTGTTTTTATTTCTTTATCTATATTGTTCATTAATAAAAGTTTTGAACTACTATTCATAAATGATGGTGAAAATATTTTTATAACTATTATAAGTATTAAGGGCATTATATAGAATATTATATTTAGTTTGTCTTTTAATATTAATTTAAAATCTTTTTTTAATAAATTTTTTATTTTCATAATATCATCTCCTGATGAGATTTCTTTTTATGGTGATATAAGTTAAAGGACTTATTATTAATAATTCTATAATCGGTACTATTAGTGTTTTTAAAGAATTAGATATATCTCCAGAAGTCATTAAGGTATCTATTCCAAACATCACTGGATATGATGGTATATATTTGAAAATGTTTATATATAAACTTGGATTAAAATATCCCATTACTGGTAATGCTGCGATAACATTGAATATCAAAGCTATATATATGAAATCTGATATAGATGAATAAAATTGTGCGAGAAATAAACCGAATAAAGATACGAGAAAAGCTGAAATGAATATTATTATTGTGTATATTATATAATTTATTTGAAATCCTATAGTGAATATGGCAACTATTATTCCAAATATTATAGCGAGAAATGAATTTATAAGTACCTTTGATAATATATAATTTATTGTTCCCGCCGGAGTTACTCTATATGCAGATATACTACCTTCTTGTTTTTCTTGGAATAACATGGCAGCAATGAATAAAAAACCCATCATTATTACATCTGTTGCTATTAATACAGGAAGCATTTTTTTATTAAAGGATAATTTATTAACTTCTTTTCCCAAGGTTATTATTTCATAGCTTTTATAATTTCTTGAATATAAATTAGATATTATAGCTTTTATATTGTTTATTTGAGTTTGAGATTCATAGCCTCTTAAGACTATTTCGGCAGTATTTTCTTTTAGTATTATTCCAATAGCCGATTCATTTTTTAATAGACTCTCTTTTAATTTATCTTTATCATTTATGTATGTTAAGTTTTTGAAGTTATTTTCAAATATTTTTTGTGATGTTGAATCATAAGCAATTACTTGAGTTTGAGACATTTCTAATTTTTCTGGCAATACAAAATTTATTAAAAGAATATATATTATTGCCATTATTATTATTATTAGCATAAAACTATTTTTAAATGCCACTTTAAAATCTATTTTGAGAGTATTTAGAAGAGTTTTAATCATGATAACCCCCTTCCAGTAATTTGTATAAATATTTCTTCAAGTGTTGCTTCACCAGAGTGTATTGTTAATATTTCTTTTGTATCCATTATTTTTTTAATTTTTTCTTTATCTTCAGTTTTTTCTAAGAATAGAATTATTTCTTTATTTTTATTTTCTTCATGGTATTCAATTTTTACAGATTTATTTCCATATTTTATTTTTAAATTTTTTGGAGTGTCCATTGCAACTATTTCTCCATTGTTTATGAAAGCTACTTTATCGCATAATTCGTCTGCAACAAACATATTATGTGTTGTTAAAAATATTGTTTTTCCATTATTTTTTTCATTTATTATTATTTCTTTTAATTTTTTTGCAGTTGAAGGATCTAATCCGGATAGGGGTTCATCTAAAAATAATATATTTGGATCATTTATAAGAGATCTTGCAAATATTAGTCTTTGTTTCATTCCTTTTGAGTAATCAGAAGCTTTTTTATCTTTATCTTGCAATAATCCAACGCTTTCGAGTAATTTTAAAGGGTCTTTTGTTTTCTTTTTGAATAATCCACCATAGTATTTTAAATTTTCATATCCAGATAGTTTTGAATACATGTTTGGAAGTTCAAAAGATACGCCAATTTTTTCAAAAAAATCTTTTTTTAGATCTTCAGAATTTATGCCATCTATTACTATACTTCCCTTTTGTTTTTTTAGTATTCCAATCAATATTTTTTGTACAGTACTTTTTCCAGCACCGCTGGGACCGAGAAAACCAAATATTTCCCCTTTTGGAATTTCAAAAGAAACATTTTTTACAGCATAATCAGAATTTTCTGAGTATTTATGGAATAAATTTTTTACTTCTATCATTATTTTCACCCCTTTATAGACTAAGTGGTTTAGACCAGTTGGTCTAATAATATCATATTTTTATTTTTTTGTCAATATATGTCAGTGATTTATGATATTATTTTATTATTGGAGGTGATCATATGAAAGAAATTAATTATAGAAAAGATTATAAAAATATTTATTTACCTGGTAAAAAACCATGTATAATTGATTTGCCATCATTAAATTATGTAACTGTTGAATTTGAAGGAGATCCAAATAGAAAAGAATTTTCTGAATTGATTGAAGCTTTGTATAGTTTTAGTTATACTGTAAAAATGTCTTATAAGAGTGAAAGAATACCAGAAAATTATTATAAATATACAGTATTTCCACTTGAAGGTGAGTGGGATGTTTTGAATAAGAGTGTTGGTAATAAAGACAAGAATAATTTTAAAGCAAAGATGATGATGAGACAACCAGATTTTTTGAATGAAGAGTTATTTGATTATTTTTTAAAAATAGTTAAAAATAAGAAATGTGATAATAAATTTGTTGAAAAATTAAAATTTGAGTTCATTGATGAAGGACTTTGTTGTCAGATTATGCATATTGGGATTTATGATGAAGAGTATAAATCTTTTGAAGTAATGGATGATTTTTGTTTGAAAAATGATTTTTTTAGAATAGATAAAAGACATAAAGAAATTTATATTTCAGATCCAAGAAGAACAGAAGTATCTAAATTAAAAACTGTTTTAAGGTATAAAATAGCAAAAAAAGATGCATTATAATTATAATGCATCTTTTT
>NZ_JASUSU010000022.1:0-45212 GCF_030445905.1 Oceanotoga sp.
CTTAACAATTTAATTATAACCTATGGAGGTAAATATCCCTTTTAACATCGTTTAAAATTACTTTAAATAAACGTTTTTAGAATTTAGAAAGATACTAATAAAAAAATAAAAGGAGGTAGTACTATGATAAGATTATTGAAATTAAGATATTATATTTTAGCATTTGCGGGAATAGTGTCCCAATTTATCGCTAATTTGCTCAATCCTCAAAAATCATGGGATAGTTCTGCCTCGAAGGTTTTAATTTTTTAAACTAATATCAAAGGCCGTGACTATCTATAGTCACGGCCTTTTTTTGTATAAAAACCGTGACGAAATGGTCACGGTTTTTTTTATTAAAAATAATTAAGGGGATGATACAAATGATGAAAAAAGTGATTAAAAATTAATTAATTAGTTTTTTAAAAAATAAAGTTATATAAAAAATAATTTTTTTGAAATGATTATTGATTAGATTTAATTAAATTAAAGTTAACGGGAGGAAAAGAAATGAAAAGATTAAAATATTTAAATAAAGAACAAAAAAACGAATTAATAGATAAAATGAATCAATATAAAAACATAGTATATGAAATTACGCGAAAAATTTGAGGTGAAAATATGAATAAATACTTAGAAAAAATATTGAATAAAAAACAAAAAAAAGAAATAGAAAACATATATAAATACATTCATTATGATAATATAAGAAAATTCTAAGGAGATAGAGATATGAAAAAATTAAAATATATAGAAATAAAAAAAGATATAAAAAAAACTGAAATAAATATATTTCAAATACTAAAATATGAAGAAATAAAAGTTCAAAAAAAGGTGGCTTAATAAAATGTTTAAAATATTAAAATATTTAAAAAAATATAAATTATTTACGTTTATATCCATATTAGCAATGTTAGGGTTTACGGGATTAGATCTCTTAAACCCTTATATAACAAAAACTCTTGTAGATAAAGTATTTGTTGAACAACAATATGATATATTTTTAAAATTAATATTAATACTTATTGGAATAATGATATTAAAATCAATTTTTGCATATACGAGAGAATTTTTATTTGATTATATAGGAACTAAAGTTATGGGAGATATAAAAAAAGATTTATTTTCGGAAATGCAAAAATATGATTTTTCATTTTTTGATAATAAAAATACTGGAGAATTAATGTCAAGAATAGGAGAAGATGCAGAAAATATATGGAATGCTTTAGGATTTGGAATAGGATTTTTAAGTGAAGCAATAATTACATTTATATCAGCAACAACTATATTATTTTATTTAAATTATAAATTAGCTATATTAAGTGTAATTACAATGCCAATAATATTTTATTTAGCTTTAAAAATGGAAAATAAAATATCAAAATCCTATGATGAAATATCAGATCAAGCAGCAAAAATAAATACAACAGCACAAGAAAATATTTCAGGAGTAAGACTTGTAAAGGCTTATGCGAATGAAAAAAAAGAAGTATTAAAATTTTTAAATCTTAATAAACAAAATTATGATTTAAATATGAAAAAAACAAGAATATTTGGAAAATACTATCCAGCAATAGAATTAGTTGGAAATATGACTATGATAATTGTGATAATTTTTGGTGGAATGCTTACAATTAAAGAAGAAATAACTATAGGTACACTCTTAGCTTTTACAGAATATATATGGCTTTTAATATGGCCTATGAGAACTGTAGGAATGTTTATGAATGTTATTTCACAAGCTAATTCATCAGCAAGAAAAATCCAAAAGATAAAAGATTATGAACCTAAAATAGTAGATAATAAAAAAGATTTAGAAATAAAAGATTCAAAAATAGTATTTAACAATGTATGGTTTAAATATAATGATAAATATATATTAAAAAATATAAATTTGAAAATACAAAAAGGACAAACATTAGCTATAATAGGACCTACTGGATCTGGGAAAACTTCTTTAGTAAACTTAATTGCAAGATTCTACGAAATAGATAAAGGAAATATATATATAGACAATGAAGATATAAGAAATTACTCATTAAAAAAATTAAGAGAAAATATAAGTTATGTATTTCAAGAAAATTTTCTTTTTTCAGAATCAGTAGAAGAGAATATAAAACTTGCAGGAAATGAAAATGATATAAAATTAAATGAAATATTAGAAAATTCTGGTTCAAAAGAATTTGTAGAAAAATTAAAATATCAAGAAAAGACAATAATAGGTGAAAGAGGGCAAGGATTATCAGGTGGTCAAAAACAAAGGCTTACAATAGCGAGGGCTTTAAATAAAAATTCAAAAATTGTAGTGCTTGATGATGCAACATCTGCATTAGATATGGAAACTGAATATGAAGTATTAAAAAATATAAATAAATTAAATAAAGAGCAAATAAAAATAATAATAGCACATAGAATATCGGCTGTAAAAAATGCAGACCAAATAGTATATCTTGAAGATGGTGAAATAAAAGAAATTGGAACACATATGCAATTGATAGACAAAAAAGGAAAATATTATAATATATATTTACAACAATTTAAAGACTTTATAGAAGAAGAAATTGATGAGGTGATATAATGGCCTATAATGCAAGTAAATTAGATGAAAAAACGATAAGAATGTCTCGAAAAGAATTATTTAAAAGATTATTTTCATATTTAAAACCATTTAAAAAAACAATTATATTGATAACATTTGTTATGATAATAATAATGTTTGTAAATCTATTAAATCCATACATATTAAAGATATCTATAGATAATTACATAAAAAATTCTGATGTAAAAGGTCTTTTAATAATTGGGATAATTGGAATAATATTGAATATAATATCTTCAATATTATCTAGATATAGAATAGTAACAATGGGAGATATAACAAATAAGATAGTAGTGAATATAAGACATGATTTATATAAACACATACAAAAATTATCTTTTGATTTTTTTGATGAAAGACCTGTTGGAAAAATATTAGCGAGAGTAATAGGCGATATAAATTCATTACAAAATTTTTTCCATTCAATAATAGTTAATTTTTTTCCGGAAATATTGACCATAATAACAGTGACTATAATAATGTTAATAATGAATTATAAATTAGCAATAGTAACTTTATTAGTAATTCCATTGCTAATAATTACTTTGGCAGTAATTCAAATACTTGTTAGAAAAAGATGGGAGAACTTCAGAAAAAAAAGGTCTAATTTAAATTCATACACACATGAAGAATTTTCTGGAATAAAGGTAATACAAGCTTTTAATGCAGAGAAAAAAGCAGAAAATACATTTTTTAATTATGTAGATGAAATGGTAAATTCATTTATACATGCAGTAAGATTACAAGATTTTTTAGATCCTGCAATCTTTATTTCTCAAGGAGTTGGATTGGTGATAATATATACATATAGTTTTAATCTAATAAAAAATAATCAACTAACAATAGGAGAATTATTTGCATTTACATGGTATATGTCTATATTTTGGAGACCTATATTCAATATAGCTAATTTTTACAATAATTTAATAACAAGTTTTTCAGCAGCTGATAGAGTTTTTGAAATATTTAATATAAAACCATCAGTTAAAGATACAAAAGAAAATAAAATGCCTGAAATAAAAGGAGAAATTGAATTTAAAGACGTGAATTTTTCCTATGATAGAGAAAAAAAGGTTTTGAAATCTATAAATTTTAAAGTAAAAGAAGGAGAATCAATAGCACTCGTAGGTCCAACTGGAGCTGGAAAAACTACTATAATAAATTTGCTGAGTAGATTTTATGATCCAAGCGAAGGTCAAATACTTGTAGATGGTAAAAATATAAAAGATTATTCAATAGAAAGTTATAGAGAACAAATGGGAATAATGTTACAAGATACATTTTTATTTTCAACTACAATAAAAGAAAATATAATTTATTCAAACCCAAATATAAATGAAAAAGAAATAGTAAAATCATCAATAGCTATTGGTTCTCATACTTTCATACAAAATTTAGAAAAAAAATATGATACAAATGTAAATGAAAGAGGAACAAGATTATCAGTAGGTCAAAGACAATTAATTTCTTTAACAAGAGCTATGATAGCAAATCCAAAAATATTAATACTTGATGAAGCAACTTCAAACATAGATACAGAAACAGAACAAAAAGTCCAGCAAGGAATAAAAGAACTATTAAAAAATAGAACATCTTTCATAATAGCTCATAGATTATCAACTATAAGAGATTGTGATAAAATATTTTATATAGATAATGGAGAAATAGAAGAAATGGGAACACATATGCAATTAATGGAAAAACAAGGAAAATATTATGAATTATATATGACACAATTTAAATTTTTAAAAGAAGGAGTATAAAAAAAGTTGGAATTAATTCCAACTTTTTTTATTTTAAATTCAAATATTATCTTTAATTTTTTGAGTCACAAAATGAAGTAAAAAAATACTTCCAATTATAACTATAAATCCTATTATAGATAAAGTTTTCCCAGTTAAAAATCCTTTTATTATATCAGCAGCTAATGTATACAATAAAATATTTGGCATCATAGTAATCCAAGTCCAAAAAGCATATTTATAAAAATCAACTTTAGTCAATCCAAAAATATAATTCATTAAATTAAATGGAAAAATAGGAATTAACCGTGTAATTGCTATAAAAGTAGTTCCTTTTGAGGCAGTTAATTCGTATATTTTATTATAATTAGGTTTTTTAGACAAAAAATTTTTAATAGAATCTTGAGCAAAATACCTTGAAATTAAAAAGGCAAAACAAGCTCCCAATGTAGAGGAAAAAGAATTAATAAAAAAACCATAAAAACTTCCAAAATTAATAGAAGTTAAAACAAACAATATAGAACCAGGAACAGCCATTATAACAGCAATAATGAATATTATTGAATAAATAATAAAATTATTATTGGAGAAAGAATTAATGAAATTAAGTAAAATATTCAAATATTTCTCTACATCCATAGTGCTTCCAATGATCATAAAAAACAGAACTATTGATATTAACAAAATAGGTTTCCATAGTTCTCTAAAAAAGTCTTTCATAAAAAATACTCCCTTAACGAAAATATGATATATAATAGAATTATAACATAGAGATTAATAAAAAATATGGAATAAAATAAAAAATTTTAAAATTGTATAGTTGATACACTCATAAGGTTAATGTATAATTAATGTATATCAATTAAAAATATACTAAATTATAATATTATTCTAATGAAAATAAGGGGGAGATTTTTATGGCAAAGAAAAATAATAAAATATGGCTAATATTATCTATAATAATAGTTATTATATTGATAATATTATTCTCTGTATTAAATATGAATTCAAACAAGGAAGAACAGATAAAAAGTCAAAATGAAGATACAAATCTCCAAAAACTCTATGAAGATGATCAAAAAATAAATAATGAAATAAGTGATGAATCCACAGATGATAAATTAAAAATTGATGAAATAACTGATGAGTCTACAAATATACAACAAAAAATAGAATATTCAGATAACGGCAAAAAAATAAATATGATAATAATAGCTACGAGTGATATACATGGAAGATTTATGCCTTATGAATATGCTATAAGAAGTGAAAATAAAAAAGGATCATTAGCTCAAATTTCTACAATAGTTAAAGAAATAAGAACAAAAAATCCAAATACAATAGTTGTAGATGCTGGAGATACAATACAAGATAATTATGCTGATATATTTATAAATGAAACAAAAAATCCTATAATAGAAGCTATGAATTACATAAATTATGATGCTTGGATACTTGGAAATCATGAATTTAACTTTGGTATAGAACCATTAAAAAAAATAATTAAAGAGTTCAAAAATGAAGTAATTTCATCGAATATATATGATGAAAGTGGTAATAGACTTGTAAAACCATATACAATATTAGAAATAGAAGATGGAATAAAAATAGGAATAATAGGAACAACCCATCCGGATATAATGAAATGGGATAGAGAAAATTTAAATGGTTATACAGTTACAGATCCAGCAATAGAGACAAAAAAAATAATAAATGAAATTAAAGAAAATGTAGATTTTATATTATCTGTAAATCATATAGGAATGAAAACAGATGAAAAAGATATTACAGGAATAAAAAATATCCTGAATAAAAATCAAGAGATAGATGCACTTATATTTGGACATGACCATAAGAAAATTCAATCATATTATTATTCAAATGGTCAAATATATGAAAAACCACAAAATCAAATTAAAGAAAAAATGATTCCTATAATAGAGCCTGGAAAATGGGGAGAAACCTTAGCAAAAATAGAAGTTACTTTCACAAAAGAAAATGGAAAATATGAAATAAAAAATAGAGAAGAAGATATAAAAATAAGTTTAATAGACATACAGACAAAAGAAAAAACAATAGAACCGGATCCGGAAATTGTAAAAATATTAAAACCATACCATGAAAAAGCCTTAAAAGATGCTGATACAGTAATAGGAACTTTAATGGGAGGAGATCTTGTAGAACCAAATCAAATAGAAAATATACCTCAAGTATGGCTTGAACCATCAGCAATGATAGATTTAATAAATAAAGTTCAAATATACTATGCAAACAAATTAACAGAACAAAATGTTTTTATATCTGCTGCTGCTGCATTTAGAGAAGATGCAAATATAAAAAAAGGATCTATTACAAAAGCTGATATATCAAAAATATACAAATTTGATAATACTTTATATGTATTACAAATGACAGGTAAACAATTGAAAGAGTATATGGAATGGAGTGTAGAGTTTTATAATCAATATCAGAATGATGATTTAACAATATCTTTTACTCAAAGACCCGGATATTTGTATGACATGTTTACAGGAATAAAATATCAAATAGACATATCTCAACCAAATGGAAATAGAATAAAAAATTTAAAATATATGAATGATGAAGAAATAAAAGAAAAAGATAAAATAAATATAGCTGTCAATAATTATAGAGCTAATACACAATTATTGACTCCAGGGATAATATTTCAAGAAGAATTACCAAAAGTAATAGCAAAATCAGACTATACAACTTTATTAGAAGATGAAAATATAAGAGAAATGATAATAAGATATATAAAAGAAGAAAAAAATGGAATAATATTTCCAACAAAAGATGATAATTGGAATATAATAGGAAATAATTGGAATTTAGTAAAATGGCATAAAATGATGAAATTAATAGAAGATAAAAAAATAGAAGTAGATCCTTATACATCCGTAAAATGGGAAAATATAAAAGATCTTGCAAAAAATATAATCTTAAAATATAAAGTTATAAAAGGTGATTGGTTATTAAAAATTTCAAGAATGTATGGAATAGAATATATGAAAATAGCCGAAGAAAATAACATAAAAAATCCAGATTTAATATATCCAAATCAGATATTTACAATACCTGAAAATTATATTGAATAATAATGAAAAATATTTCAAAAAATCATATGTTAAAATTTAAGTAATGAAAAAGTCAAAATACTATGTTATTTATATATACATACAAGTAAATAAAAAACGGAGGCGCAATCGAGAAAAGTAAAATCATGGAGCATTGAGAAAAGCTTTGAAATGATTTGAAAGGCGAGATTGCCGAAGAAAATAGAATTCTCAAACTATTTTTTGGGTGTATGATAAACAATCATACAACTGTCACGAATCAATTTCGTGGAGAGCCGTAAAAATCATATAAAAATATTTTTTATATAATAAACTCTCTACGTTAATCGTAGAGAGTTTTTTTTGGAGGTGTAAAAATGAAAATAGCGGTAGTTGGTGCAACAGGAGCGGTTGGGGAAAATATGGTAAAAATATTAGAAGAATTAAAAATAAAAATTGAAAAAATAGATCTTTATTCAAGTTTAAGATCAAAAGGGAAAAAAATAAAATTTAAAGAAAAAGAAATAATTGTAAAAGAATTAAATCAAGAAAGTTTTAATGAGGAATATGATTATGTATTATTTTCTGCAGGAGCATCCGTATCAAAAAAATATGCTCCTATTGCTGCAAAACATGGAAGTGTAGTGATAGATAATTCATCGGCTTTTAGAATGCAAAAGAAAATTCCACTTGTAGTTCCTGAAATAAACAAGCATTTATTAAAAAAATATAAAGGAATAATATCAAATCCAAACTGTTCTACTATACAAATGGTATTAGCTTTGAATCAAATACAAAAAAACATAGGAATAAAAACGATAGTAGTATCAACATATCAAGCCGTTTCAGGTGCTGGTAATCTTGCAATAAAAGAACTTATTGAACAGTCAGGAAATATAAAAAATGATAAAAAAATATTTTCAAAACAAATAGACAAAAACTTAATACCAATAATAGGAGAAACATTAGAAAATGATTTTACAACAGAAGAAGAAAAACTTATAAAAGAAACAAATAAGATATTTAATTCAAAAATTCATATTATTCCTACTGCAATAAGGGTACCGGTTATTTACGGCCATTCAGAAAGTGTTTATATAAAAACAAAAAAAGATACAAATAAAGAAGAAATAAAAGAATATATATTAAAATCGGAGCATGTAAAAATATATGAAAATGATTTATTGACCCCTAAAGATGTTGAAAATAGTAACATAACATATGTAAGTAGAATTAGGCAAATAAAAGAAAAAGAATATGCATTATGGATAGTTGCAGATAATTTAAGAGTTGGAGCTGCAACAAATGCTATAAGAATAATGTTAGAGCATATGAAAATAAATGGTGTTGATCATGAAGAAAATATATAATGCTATAAAACAAATAAATAAAGTTGAAAAAACTCCATATTATATATACTCTCAAGAACAAATAGAAGAAAATATAAAAAATCTTCAAGAAGCATTTAATTGGGCAGATTTCAAAGAATATTTTGCAGTAAAAGCTACACCTAATCCTCATATATTAAAAATAATGAAAAATAAACAATGTGGTGTTGATTGTAGTGGAATAAATGAAATAAAACTTGCAAAAATGGTTGATTATAAAGGTCAAGATATATTTTTTACTTCTAATAATACAACAGAAGAAGAATATAAATATGCAATAAAAAATGAATGTATAATAAATATAGATGATTATAAACATATAACCATGATAAAAAAAATAAAGCAAAAACCAGAAACAATAAGTATGAGAATAACCCCACTTCTAAAAGTTGGAAATGGAATAATAGGAAATCCTGAACAGTCAAAATTTGGCAATACTCCAGAACAGATAAAAGAAGGTTTAAAACAAATAAAACAAATTGGAATAAAAAAAATTGGATTACATACAATGATGGTATCAAATGAATTAAAAATAGAAACTTTGTTAAAAGTATACAAATATATATTCGATTTTGTAAGTCAAATAAAAGAAGATTTAAAAATAGAATTAGATTTTATAAATTTAGGCGGTGGAATTGGATATAACTATGAAAATAGAGAAAAACAAATAGATATTCAAAAGCTTGGCAAAAAAACGCAAGAAATATATTCAAAAAGTTTTAAAAAATTTGAAAATACTCCAAAAATATATATGGAAAGTGGAAGATACATAACAAATAATGCCGGATATTTAATAACTAAAGTAATAAATATAAAAAAAACATATAAAACATATATTGGGGTAGATGCCGGAATGCAAAATCTTATGAGACCTGGAATGTATGGAGCATATCATGAAATAGAAATAATAAACAAAGATTTAGAACAAAGAAAAGAGAATATACAAAAATATGACATAGTTGGATCATTATGTGAAAACAATGATAAATTTGCAATAGACAGATTATTACCAAAAGTTCAAAAAGAAGATCTATTAATAATAAAAGATGTTGGAGCACATGGTTTTTCAATGGGATTTAATTATAATGCTAAATTAAAATCAGCAGAATATCTAATAGAAAAAGATAATATAAAAAAAATAAGAAGAAAAGAAACATTTGAAGACTATATACAAACTATAATGGAGGTATAAAAATGTTTAAAGGCACAGCAACCGCGTTAATAACACCTTTTAATAAAGAAAAAGAATTAGATATAAAAAACTTTGAAAAATTAATAAATGATCAAATAGAAAACAATATAAATGCACTTGTAATACTTGGTACTACTGGTGAATCGCCAACCATAAATGAAAAAGAAAAATATGAAATAATAAAAAAAGCTATCGAAATAACCAATAAAAAAATACCAATAATAGTAGGAACAGGATCAAACGATACAAAAAAAATTTTAAAAAATAATAAAATAGCTGAAGAATTAAATGCTGATGGATTATTAATTGTTACCCCATATTACAATAAAACTACACAAAATGGACTATATGAAAATTATAAATATATATCTCAAAATACAAAATTACCTATAGTACTATACAATGTACCATCAAGAACAGGATTAAACATAGAACCTAAAACTACAATAAAACTTTTGAAAAATATAGAAAATATAATAGGAATAAAAGAAGCAAGTGGAAATATATCTCAAATAAATAAAATATTAAATGAAAAGCCTAAAAATAAATACCTTTACTCTGGAAATGATGATCAAATAATACCTATAATGGCTAATGGTGGTGATGGAGTTATATCAGTTATATCAAATTTAATACCGAAACAAATATCAAAAATGACAGAAAATATTTTACAAAAAAAATATGAAGAAGCATTAGAAATAAATAATAAATATTTAAATTTAATGAATATGATGTTTGAAGAAGTAAATCCAATACCGATAAAATATGCTATGAGTTTAAAATATAAAACAGAAAACACATTAAGATTACCATTAATATCTGTTACTAAAGAATTAGAAGAAAAAATAAAAAAAGAAATGAAAAGAGTTGAAATAATATGAAATATGGATTAATAGGGTATAAAGGAAAAATGGGAAATTCGATAAAAAAGTTGATGGATGAAGAAAATCACCAACTTGTATATAAATTAGATAAAAACATAGAAGAAGAAATAGATATACCTCAATTAATAATAGATTTTTCAAATAAAAGCCTTATAGATAAGGTAATAGAAAAAACACAAAAATATAAATCAAAATTAATAATAGGAACTACAGCATTAGAACAAAAAGACATAGAAAAATTAAAACAAATATCTCAAAATACAGCTATAATACAAAGTTATAATTACTCTATAGGAATACAATTATTAATAAAAGCAGCTCAAATGATAAACAAACAAACACTAGATTGGGATAAAGAAATATCAGAAATACATCATAGATTTAAAGTAGATAAACCTTCAGGAACGGCAATAATGATAAAAAATTCTTTAGACCAAGAAATAAATATAACTTCTAAAAGATTAGGAAATGTATTTGGAGAACATGAAATAAATTTTTCTTCTCTTGAAGAAATAATAACTATAAAACATCAAGCACTTACAAGAGATGTATTCGCAAGAGGAGTATTAAAATCTGTAAATTATATAAAAGATAAAAAAAATGGATATTACACATTCAAAAATGTTATGGAGGGTTAAAAATGGACTCATTTCAAATAATAGAATATATATCAAATTCAGAGAAAAAAACACCTTTAAAAGTTTATCTAAAAGGCGACTTAAATTTTTTAGAAAAAGAAGAGAATTATTATGGTGATGAAAAAAATGGAATATTATTTATTGAAGAAAAAATTTTTCAAAAAATATATCAAGAAAATAAAGAAAAAATAAAAAAATTTAAAATAGAATATGATAGAAAAAATTCAGCTATACCACTTGCAGATTATTCAAAATATAATGCAAGAATAGAACCTGGAGTTAATATAAGAGAAATGGTTGAAATAGGTAGTAATTGTGTGATAATGATGGGTGCTGTAATAAATATAGGGGCAAAAATAGAAGAAAAAACAATGATAGATATGAATGTAGTAATTGGAGGAAGAGCACAAATAGGAAAAAATTGTCATATAGGAGCCGGAGCTGTAATAGCTGGAGTTATAGAACCACCAAGTGCTCAACCAGTGATAATAGAAGATAATGTGTTAGTTGGAGCGAATGCAGTAATATTAGAAGGTGTAAAAATAGGGAAAAATTCTGTAATAGCTGCAGGATCTATAGTTACTAAAAATGTTGAAGAAAATACTGTAGTAGCAGGAGTGCCAGCAAAAAAAATAAAAAAAATAGACATAGAAACAAAAAATAAAACTCAAATAATGGAAGAACTCAGAAATTTATAGGAGATGAAACAATGAATATAATAGTACAAAAATATGGTGGATCATCTGTTGCTGACAGTGAAAAAATAAAACAAATAGCAAAAAAAATAAAAGAAAAGATAAAAGAAAACAATAAATTAATAATAGTAGTATCGGCTATGGGAAAAACTACAGACAATCTCCTCAAATTATCAAAAGAAATATCCAAAAAACCAAATCTTAGAGAATTAGATATGCTTTTAACTACAGGAGAACAAATATCTGCCTCATTATTATCAATAGCATTAAACGAAATAAAAATAAAAGCAAAATCTTTAAATGCATATCAAGCTGGGATATATACAAATAATGAATACAATCACGCAAAAATAGAAAAATTTGATACAAAAAATATATTAAATCATTTAGAAAATTATCAAGTACTTGTTATAACAGGATTTCAAGGAATTAATCAAAATGGTGATCTAACAACACTCGGAAGAGGTGGCTCAGATACATCAGCAGTAGCATTAGCTTCCTCTTTAAATGCAAAATGTGAAATATATAGTGATTACCCTGGTATATATACAATAGATCCTAAATTATATCCGAATGCAAAAAAAATTAAAAAAGTTAATTATGATGAAATGTTAGAAATGTCAAGACTTGGCTCAAAAGTATTACATTATAGATCTGTTGAAATAGCCAAAAAATATAAAACAATAATATATTGTGGAGCAACATTTAGTGAAGAGGAGGGCAGTTATATAATGCCAGGCATAGAAGACTCAGTAGTTACAGGATTAAGTGTTGACAGAGGTCAAACACAAGTTAATATAATAAACTTACCAATAAATTATAGTTTAATAAATGAAATATTTAAAATAACAACAGAAAAAAGTTTCAATGTAGATATGATATCCATAATAAATGCAAATGATAAAATAAATGTTTCATTTAGTATAGTTGAAAATGATAAAGCAGATATGGACGAATTTTTAAAAACACATTTAAAAGAATTTAAAGATGTGAAATTAAGCTATAGATATAATTTAACAAAAATATCTGTAGTTGGAGTTGGAATGAGAAGTAGCAAAGGAGTTGCAATGAGATTTTTTAAATCATTAGATAAAATACCTATAACTCTTGTAACAACATCAGAAATAAAAATATCTGCTTTAATAGATGAAACAAATTTATCAAAAGCGATAAAGAATATAGCAGAGGAGTTTAGCTTATGAATTATTTAAAAATGTATGATTCATTTGATATAGAAATTCAAAATACAGATAGAATGTATATATATGATATAAAAGGGAATAAATACATAGATACTTTTTCTGGAATAGGAGTAAATGCATTTGGCCATAGCTATAAACCATTAATAGAAACAATGGAAAATAAAATGAAGAAGTTTATACATATATCAAATTTAATTTTAGATAAAGAAATACTTCAAGTAAGTGAAAAAATATCAAAAAGAGTGGATAAAAAATCAAAAATATATTTCTCAAATTCTGGAGCAGAAGCAATAGAAGCTTCTTTAAAAGCAATAAAAAAAATATCAACGAAACAAAAAAATAAAATAATTTACTTTACAAATTCATTTCATGGAAGAACACTAGGAGCTTTATCAATAAATGGATTTGAAAATCTAAAAAAACCATTTTATCCATTATATGAAAATACTGTAGAATTACCTTTTAATGATTCAAAAAAATTAAAACAATATTTTGATAAAAATGCAGAACAAATAATAGCTTTATACATAGAAACTATACAAGGATCAGGTGGAGTAAATCCAATAAATCAAGAATTTGCTAATACTATAAATGACTTAAAAGAAAAATACAATTTTGTATTAATAGCTGATGAAATACAAAGTGGACTTGGAAGAACAGGAAAATTTTATTCATATGAAAATTTTAATATAAAACCTGATATAATAACATCAGCAAAAGCACTTGGCGGAGGATTACCACTTGGTGCAACAATATTCACAGAAAAATATGCAGATATATTACAAAAAGGAGATCATGGAACAACATTTGCACCAAATCCAGTAGCTATAAGTGCTGCAAACTATCTCATAGAAAATATAAACGAATTGATGCAAAATGTAAATGAACTATCTCCTTATTTTATGAATAAATTATCAAAGCTCTCAAAAGTAAAACAAATAAGGGGAAAAGGATTTATGATAGGAGTAGAAATAATAAAAGAAGATCCTGAATTAAAACAAAAAGCTTATGAAAATGGAATATTATTAAATATAATAAAAAATAAAACTATAAGATTATTACCTCCTTTAAATACTACAAAAGATGAGATAGATGAAATAATAAAAAAATTGGAGAGTGTAATATGATAAAAAGTGCTGAAGAAATAAGGCATCATCTTCATATGAATCCTGAAATCTCATTCGAAGAAAAAGAAACTACAAAATATTTAAAAAACCAAATAAAAGCTCTTTCGAAATACTATAAAAAAGAATTAAAAATATATACACCTTTGGAAACGGGATTAATAGTAGAATATAGTTATGGAGAAGGAAATTACGTACTATATAGGGCTGATATAGATGCATTAGAAATAAAAGAAACTACAGAATATGAATACAAATCAAAAAATGGAAAAATGCATGCATGTGGACATGATGTACACACATCTATACTCTATGGACTATTAGAATACTTATTAAAAAATGAAATACAAAAAAACATATTATTATTATTTCAACCCGGAGAAGAAACTGGTGGTGGAGCTTTAAAAATACTTCAAACGGGAATATTAAAAAAATTTTCAATAGAAAGAGCACATGCTCTTCATGTAACAGATGAATATGAAAAAGGGACATTATATACCAATGATGATATACTATTCTCATCTGCAATGGAAGTAAACATAGAAATTATTGGTAAAGCTGCTCATTGTGCATTTCCTGAAGATGGTATAAATGCAATGGAAGCAATGATAAATTTAATACAAAAAAGTAAAACAATAGAAAATCCTGAAAAATATATATTTGCAATGGGAAAATTAAAATCTGGTAATATAAGAAATGTAATACCAGAAAAAGCTAAAATAGAAGGAACAATAAGAACAAAAAAATCTAAAAATGCTGAAATAATATATAAAGAAATAGAAAAAATATTAGAAGAAATAAAAAACGAAATGAAAATAGATTATAAAATTGAAAAAGGCTCATTTTATAAAGAAGTAAAAAATGATGAAATATTATATCAAAAAATTATCAAAAAAATACCTGAAATTAGAAAATGTGATTACAAATTTACTGGAGAAGATTTTGGATTTATCAGTCAAGAATATCCATCAATAATGTTTTGGTTGGGAACTAAAATAGAAAATCATTATGGACTTCATTCGCCAAATTTTTTGCCAGATGATCAAAATATAGAAATTGGTAAAAATTTTTTAATAAAAACATTAGATATATAAAGGAGGCTTAAAAATAAAATTATCAATAGTTCAAATGTATTCTAAATTCAATGATATAAACCAAAACTTAGAAAAACATATACAATATATAAAAAAAGCTCATGAGAATAATTGTGACACAATATTATTCCCAGAGTTATCATTAATTGGTTATGATCTTAATCAAATTAGCAATTATAAAAGCACATATGAACAAGAACAAATATTAAAAGAACAAGCATTAAAGTATCAAATGAATATATTGTATGGAACTATTCATGAAACAAATGATAAAAAATATATAACACATAAATTAATAAACAAAGATAAAGAAGAAAAAATATATAAAAAAATACACTTAGGTAAAAATGAAAAAAAATATTTTAACGAAGGAAATGAAATTCCAATATTCCAAATACAAAGTAAAAAAGAAAAAATATCAATTGCTTTTGGAATATGTTATGATATGCATTTTCCTGAATTATCTTCAATATATGCAAAAAATAATGTAAAAATAATATTTTCGCCTCATGCATCATATATAAATGCAAATATGAGATTAAAAATATGGAATAAATATATGATGGCAAGAGCATATGATAATCAATTATACATAATAGCTTGTAATAACATATTTTATAAAGATGATCAAATATTGGGAGGTGGAATAGCTGTTTGGAATAAAAAAGGTGAAATAGAAATAAAAGAAGAAACAAATAAAGAAAAAATGATAATACATAAAATAAATCCATTCCAATATGAAGGAAAAAGAAGTAATTACTTAAAAGATAAAAAATATGAACTATACAAAAAATACATATAAAAAGACAAAAAATGAAATAGAGCTATTTTATATTAAATAGCTCTATTTTTATTTAATCGCTTATAATTGGTCTTTTTGGTGAATTTTGGAATAGACTATAAAAAACCTTCCAAAAAAATGGCAAAAGAATGTAAATTGACTGTAACCTAATTTACAACTATAATTAAAACGGTGATCAAAATGTTAAATCAAAGAGAATTAGAAATAATTAAATTTCTTATAGAAAATAAAAAAATAAGTTCTGAAGAACTTTCTGAAAAATACAATGTATCAGAAAGAACTATAAGACAAAATATAAAAAATATAAACGATTTTCTAAACATAAAAGGACTATCAAAAATATATACAAAAAATAGTCTTTATTTTATGGATACAGATCAAGACTTTCAAAAAATACAAAATATATTTTATGATATAAGATTATTAACTCAAAATGAAAGATTAGATCTAATGGAATTATATTTATGTTTAGAAGATAGTTTAAACCTTACAAGAATATCAGAAGAACTTATGGTATCAAGAACAACGATAAAAAATGATTTCAATTATTTGATGCAAAAATTATTAAAATATAATATACATTTCAAGTATTCACAAAAAATAGGTTATTACATAGAAGGAAATAAAAGTACTTTGAATGATTATATATACAACAGATTAAATAAATTTTGTAAATATTTTATAAAAGATAATATAGAAGACTCATTTCAAAATAAAATAAATGAATTATTTCTTGAAAAATTACCTAAAAATATAAAAATAAGTATAAAAGAATTTTTGAAAAATATAGAAAAAAAATTACAAATAGAACTCACAGTTGAATCATATAAAATAATATTTTTAAAAATAATATTGATAATGCTTAAAAAAAATTGTGACATAGAAAATAGAGAATTATATGAAAGTTTTTTGAAAGATACTCAAGAATATAAAATAATAGAAAAAGATATAAAAATCTTATCAAAAAAAATAAAATATGAATTTACAAAAGAAGAAATACTTGAAATAACTGACTATATAATGGGAATGACAATATCGCATAATAACGATTATTTTCTTGAAAATTGGATACATGTTGAAATATTGGTTAAAATGTTAATAAATACATTCAATAAAATGTCAGAAATAGACATAAGTAATGACAAGATATTATTCGATTTTTTAATATATCATATAAAACCTACATTGTATAGAATAATGAGAGGGTTAAAATTAGATAATATGATAATAGAAGACTTTGTGATAAAAGAAACTCCTGTTATAGAAAAAACAAAAAAATTAATAAAGATAGCAGAAAAAAACTTAAAAATAAAATTTCCAGAAGAAGAAATAATATTATTAGCTTATCATTTTAAAGCGGCGATACAAAGAAATATAAACAAAAAAAATGTGAGAATACTACTAGTATGTGGACTTGGTTATGGTACATCAAAATTATTAGAAAAAACAATATTAGAAAATTTCAAAGTAGACATAATAGATACGATACCAAATCATAAGCTTCAAGATGCTTTAAAACAATATAAAAATATAGACATAATACTAAGTACGATAAATATAAATACAAAAACGGAAAAACCAATAATAAAAATAGATCCTTTCAAAGAAAATGATGTAATAGAAAAATTAGATGAATACAAAATAGAAAGAAATCATTCGAAAATAAAAATAACAGAAATATTTGAAATAATAGAAAGTTCACAAAAAATAAAAAACAAAGAATTACTTGCCGAAAGATTATATAAAAAATATCCAAATATATTTATAAACAATTTAAAATCAAATGTAAAAAATATATCAAATTTTATAAATGAACAAAATGTAAAAATAATTCAAAAAGCTGAAAATTGGGAAGATGCTATAGCAAAAGGTGGTGAACTACTACCTTTAAAAGGAATAAAAAAACAAGACTATATAAATCAAATGCAAAGAATAGTAAAAGAATACGGTACTTATATCGTATTTGATGAAGGTGTAGCAATACCACATGGTTCTATCGAACCAGAATTAAAAAACTTTGTAATGAGTATTTTAGTCTTAAAAGAACCGGTATACTTTCCGGATGGCCGAAGTGTAAATATATTATTTTGTTTTGCGACAAATAATAAAAATTCTCATATGTTCTTTTTAGATGATTTATTCTATATGATGAGAAATCTAAATATTAGAGAAGAATTTACAAAATTTAAAGAAGAAAAACAATTAATAAATTTCATAAAAAAAATACTATGTGATTAAAAAACCTCTAATAAAAAGGAGTCAAAGAAATGTTGGAAATATCAAATTTACTAAATGAAGATTTAATACTATTAGACTTAGAAGCAGAAGATTGTGAAGACGCCATAAAAAAGATGTCAAGTAAATTAATTGAAAAAGGATATGTAAAAGAAAGTTATAAACAAGCAATACTCAAAAGAGAACAAACATTTCCTACAGGATTAGACACGGGAGAAATCAAAATAGCTATTCCACATACAGACTCAACACATGTAATAAAACCTGGAATATTTGTAGCGAAATTAAAAAATGAAATAGAGTTCAAAGACATGGGAAATCCATCTAATAAATTAAAAATAAAAATGGTATTCATGCTTGCAGTAAAAGATCCAAAAGCACAAGTACCAGTGCTTACAAAATTGATGGGAATATTTTCAGATCAAGAAGGAATAAAAAAAATATATGAATCAAAAACAGAAAAAGAATTATTAAATTCAATATTAAACACAATTGATTCAAAAAAATAAAACACAAAGTATGGGGAGGAAGAAATATGAAAAAAATAGTTGTAGCATGTGGTTCAGGAGTAGCAACATCTCAAACAATAGCATCAAAAATTGATAGTATGTTACAAGATGAAGGAATAAAAGCTAGTGTAGAAGCAGTAGATATAAAATCTTTAGACAATATAATAGATCAAGTAGATGTATATGTAAAAATAGTTTCAGGACCTACAAATTATGATATTCCAACTATAAATGGAATACCTTTCTTAACAGGAATGGGAAGAGATGCAGAATTTGAAAAATTAAAAGAATATTTAAAATAAAATTTTTTTAAACGATAAAAAACAGGGGAGGTTCTAACATGTTTGCCGATATTCTTAATTATATATTAGACTTAGGTGCAGCAATATTTTTACCTATTATAATGATAATACTCGGATTAATTATGAAAATGAAACCTAGAAAGGCGATAATTGCTGGATTAACACTTGGTGTGGCTTTTACAGGAATGAACTTAGTGTTAGGATTTATGTTTGATACAATAAGTCCAGTTGCACAAGAATTTGTAAAAAATACAGGGATACAATTTAATACAATAGACGTTGGTTGGTCACCTATGTCAGCAATATCATGGGCTTGGCCATATGCGCTTTTAATGTTCCCAGTTCAAATAGTATTAAATATAATAATATTAGCTTTAAATAAAACAAATGTATTAAATGTAGACTTATGGAACGTATGGGGAAAGATATTTACAGCCACTATGGTAGCAGCTATAACAAACAGTGTAATATTAGGATTTGCTGCAGCTATAGTACAAATAATTTTAGAATTGAAAATTGGAGAATTAAATCAAAAACAAATATATGAAGTAACAAAAATACCTGGAGTAACTTGTACACATTATATGACATTACAATGTGTAATAATGAATCCTGTAAACAAATTATTAGATTTTATACCAGGATTAAAAGATTCGAAAATGAATGCTGATAAATTAAAAGACAAAATAGGAATATTTGGTGAAAATAGTGTTATGGGTTTCATAATTGGTGGAATAATAGCATTAGTTGCAGGTTATACAGTTAAAGATTCATTAAATATAGCAATAAAAGTTGCAACAGCATTGGTTTTATTCCCAATGGTAGCAAAATTATTCATGCAAGCTTTAGCTCCAATAGCTGATGCTGCTGGTGAATATATGAAGAAAAAATTTAAAGATAGAGAAATATTTATAGGATTAGACTGGCCATTTATGGCAGGACAATCAGAAATATGGGTTGTAGCTATATTATTAGTTCCATTAGAATTATTATTTGCAATATTAATGTCAAAAATGGGACTTAGCAATATATTACCTCTTGCAGGTATAGTAAACATAATAGTGGTTGTTCCAGCTTTAATAGTAACAGGTGGAAATTTAATAAGAATGCTTATATTAAGTATAATATTCACACCGTTTTACTTATTTGTATCATCAAGTTTTGCTCCATTTGTAACAGATCTTGCAAGAAAAGTAGGTACTATAAATATACCTGATGGTCAAATGATATCATATTTTGGAGTTGAAGCTCCTTTCTTTAGATGGATAATTTCAAATGGACTTGCTGGAGATATATTAGGTATAATTGGAATGATAATATTCGCAGTATGTTATTATTTCTTTGTAAAAGAAATGAAAAAAAGAAATGCAAACTTATAAAGGTACGGTGATAAAATGTTAGAAAATTTAAAAAAAGAAGTAATAAGAGTTGCAGTACACGCTCAAGAAACAGGACTTTGCAAACACAAATCAGGAAATTTTAGTATAAGAGATAAAGAAACAAACTATGTAGTAGTAACTCCTTCGGCAGTTGATAGAACAGAACTTACAGTAGATGATATGTGTGTTTTAGACTTAGATGGAAATGTAGTTGAAATAGTAAATAAAAATAGAAAACCATCGAGTGAAACAATGATGCATCTTGAAATATATAAAACAAGAGATGATGTTTTTTCAGTTGCACATACACATTCAAAAATGGCAACATCATTTGCAGTTCTTGCAAAACCAATACCTGCTATAATTTATGAAGTTGCTGGTTTTGGATTGAAAGATGGCATAGTACCAGTTGCACCATATGGAAGACCTGGTACAAGAGAGCTTGCATTAAGTGTAGTTGAACCAGTTAAAAGATCTGATATGTTCCTACTTGAAAAACATGGAGTTGTTGCGGTAGGTATAAATATAGATGATGCATTATTAAAAGTTGAATATGCTGAAGAACTTGCTGAAATATATTTCAATGCTTTATTAATAAATGGAGGAAAAGAACCGGATGCATTTACTCCAGAAGAATTAAGAGGATGGAAATACCCTGAAAAATTTCAAAAATAAATAAAATAAGACACTCTTATATTAAAAATATAAGAGTGTCTTAAAAATGGAGGCAAAAATGAAAAAAATAATAAATAATCCAGAAAATTTTGTCAAAGAAACTGTTGAAGGAATAAAACTTGCATATCCTGAAAAAGTTGATACACTTGAAAATGATTTTAGAATATTAATAAGAAAAAATAATCCAAAAAAAAATAAAGTGGGAATAGTTACAGCCGGTGGAAGTGGACATCTCCCAGTATTTCTTGGATATGTTGGAGAAGGCATGATAGATGGATGTGCTATAGGAAATGTATTTGCTTCTCCATCATCACAAAAAATGTATAAAATGATCAAAGCTTGTGACTTTGGAAAAGGTGTTTTATGTCTGTATGGAAACTATGGTGGAGATAGAATGAATTTTGAAATGGCATGTGAAAATGCAGATTTTGATGACATAAAAACAGCTCAAGTTCTTGTGAAAGATGATGTTGCTTCTGCAGATGAAAATAAAAAAGATACAAGAAGAGGAGTTGCGGGTCTTGTATATGCTTATAAAATAGCTGGAGCAGCGGCAGAAATGGGATATGATCTTGAAAAAGTAGTGGAAATAACTCAAAAAGCTTTAAATAATATAAAAACAATGGGTGTAGCCTTAACACCATGTATAGTCCCAGAAGTTGGAGAACCTACATTTAAAATAGAAGAAGGTAAGATAGAAATAGGAATGGGAATACATGGAGAACAAGGAATAGAAATAAAAGATATGATGAATGCAGATGAAATTGCACAATTAATATTTGAAAAATTAAATAAAGAATTAAAATTACAAGAAAATGATGAAGTATCAGTTATGATAAATGGACTCGGTGCTACCCCTCTTGAAGAACAATATATAGTATTTAGAAAAATTGCAAAAATATTAAATGAAAAAAATATAAATATAATAATGCCTCATATTGGAGAGTATGCAACATCCATGGAAATGGCTGGTTTATCAATTACCATATTCAAACTCGATCAAGAACTAAAAGAATTATTAAAAAAACCTGCAAATACTCCATTTTATACAAATATAAACAAATAAAGGTGGAATAAAAATGAAAAAAGAAGACTTAAAATCAATCATAAATAATATACATGAATTAATAAAAGAAAATAAAAAATACCTTATAGAACTCGATCAAATGTTTGGTGATGGAGACTTAGGAATATCTATGGAACAAGGATTTGAAGGAGTAAAAAAATCACTTTTAGATGAAGAAAAAGATATGGGAAAAGTATTTAGAAATATGAGTACAGCCTTAAATGAATCAGCACCATCTTCATTGGGAACAATAATATCATTTGGAATACTTGGAATGGCAAAACAATTAAAAGGAATAGAAGAACCAAATACAAATCAAATGTCTGAAGCATTTGAAAAAGGATTAGAAACAATAATGCAAAAAGCAAGATCTGAAAAAGGTCAAAAAACAATATTAGATTCTATTATACCTGCAATAGAAACCTTCAAAAAATTATCTCAAGAAAATAAAAACATAAATCAAATAACATATGAAACATTTAAAGCAGCAGAAAAAGGTTGTGAATCAACAAAAGAAATGATGGCTGTTCATGGAAGAGCTGCATACCATAAAGAAAAAACACTTGGAGTAATAGATGGAGGTTCAGTTGTTGGAAAATTAATATTTGAAGGAATATGCAAATATTATAATGATTAATGGTGAAAAAAATGATAAAATTAATAGCTTTAGACTTAGATGGAACATTATTAAATTCTCAAGGTAAAATAACTGAAAAAACTATACAAACGATAAAAAAAGCTCAAAATATGAATAAAATAATAACCCTATCTTCAGGAAGAACAAAAAAAGGACTTGAAGAATATATAAAAATTTTAAAATTAAATAATACAAACAGTTTCATAATAGCAAATACAGGCTCATACATATATGAATTAAATACAAATCAAATAATTCATATGGCTACAATTGATATCAATATAGCAAAAAATATTTATGAAAAAACTAAAACAGAAAATATACAAATATGTATGTATGATGAAGAAACATTATACTATTATGGAGATAAACCGAATGAAGCCCTAAAAAAAGATGCTTCAATACTAAAAATGAATACAAAATATATAGATATATATAAAAAAGAAAATCAAACAAAGAAATTTGGTAGGATAAATATAATGGGAACAAAAGAAAATATAGAAAAATCATTAAAAAAAATTGATAAAGAAATTTTAAAAAATTATTATACAGTTTGGAATATAGAATCTAGTTTTGAAATATTAAACAAAAAAGCTAACAAAGCAAATGCTTTAAAAATTTTGGCAAAATATTTAAAAATAGAAAAAGAAGAAATAATGGCAATAGGTGACAATAACAATGATAAAGAAATGCTTGAATATGTAGAAAATTCTGTTGCAATGGGAAATTCAAATCAAAAAATAAAAAAAATATGTAAATATACGACAAAAACAAATGATCAAGATGGAGTTGCTCACGCAATAAATAAATGGGCATTATAGTATACTTCTCAATATATAGCATATGATCAAAATGGAGGCTTTGCCTCCATTTATCATTTATAAAGGTAAAGTAAAATAACTATCATATATAAAACAATTAAAATTCAAATCCCAATCAAAAATTAAAAGGTTAGAATTTATATCCTTAAAAGAAAAAATTCTTTTACCCTCAACAATCAAAGAACTTTCAGCATTCCAAAATTTTAAAGATTTTTCTTCACCAGTTCTATTACAGACAAAAAAAGGAATACCAGTTTCAATACTTCTACTTTCCCATTCCCCATTAGGTCCATAAAGACCAGGCCCCCATGATGAAGGTGCTAAGACAATATCAACATTCTGAGATTTTAAGTAATTTGAAAATTCTTTTTCATATGCATCTGCACATATAACAATACCAAAACGTTTATTAAAAATTTCGAAAACTTCTATAATATTACCTGGACTTGACCATTCATCTATAAAACTTGAAAATTTTCTTTGTTTACCTACTAATACACCATCACTATTAATAAAAAAAATAGAATTATAATACTTATTATTGAAAAAGTCTTTCTCTGGAGAACCTAAAAAAAGATTCAAATCATACTTTTTACATTTACTCATAATAGATTTCATCCAATTATCTGGCTGAACACATATCTTATTAATAATTTTTTTAGAAAAAAATTGTAGTCCAGAAACAGCTAATTCAGGAGTTAAAACAATATCAACATTATTTTTATAAGCTAAAAAAAGACCTTTTTCTATATATTTTTTATTAAAATCAAAATCATCGCATAAAAGATTCAAATGTAAAAAAGCAATTCTAATAGTATTCATAAACACCTCCAAAATTTTAGAATAATTTATAAAGTGTTATAATTATAACAAACAATTAATACAAAACTTAAATGAATTTATAAAAATAGGGGGAAACAAATGAATAATGATTATAAACTTGAAAACAAAATATTTGATATTATACTTATAATATCTATAGTATTATCTATATTTTCTATGATAGGAAACATACTTTTTAAATTTCCTCTAAATGTAAACATAAAATGGATAGGGTTTATATTAATTTCTTTGATAACTTATATAAAGAAAAATGATGAAGAAAGAAAAATCGGTAAAATACTATACTTTTCATTTCTTATATTTTTTATGATACCATATGGATGGTTTAATTCTGGTGGAGCGGCTAATAACACTATGGGATATGCATTTTTATTATTAATTGCAATTACCTACTTAGTATATGGAAAAACAAGAATATTTTTTATAACATCACTAATAGCAATGCTCACAATTCTACATATAATAAGTTATTATTATCCTAGTTTAGTTGCTATATATGACTCAAAAAGTCAGTTTTATGATAGACTTATACAAATTCCTTTAACCTTCATAGGTACATATTTACTCGTAAAAAAATTTTCAGATGCATATAGAAATGAAAAAGAAAAACTTGAAAAAACCAATAATAAATTAAAATTTTATGCCAATAAAGATACAATAACAGGACTATACAATAGAAGATTTTTAGATCAAAAATTAAAATTAATAATAAATAATGCTGATTGTGAAAAAAAAGAAATTTATTCAATAATATATGATATAGATAATTTCAAAAAAATAAATGATAATTACGGTCATGATTATGGAGATTTAATAATAAAAGAAATTGGAAATATAACAAAAAATATTTTCAAAGAAGATTCTTTCAATGCAAGATGGGGAGGAGATGAATTTTATACAATATATTTTGGTGAAAAAGAAAAATTAATAAAAAAATTAGAAATGTTAAAAAAAGAAGTACAAGAAAAAACAAATATAAAAAGTATTAAAATTACAATAAGTATAGGATATACAAGAATAAAAAATGTTGATACCATAGAAAGCCTTTTAAAAAGAATAGATAAAGCTTTATATACATCAAAAAAAGCGGGTAAAAATCAATATACATATTTATGAAAGGAAGGGGAAAATGAAGATAATACATACAGCAGATTGGCATCTTGGTAAAATAATATATTCAAATTATATGACTCAAGAACAAGAATATATATTAGAACAATTCATAAATTATGTAGAAAAAAACAAACCTGATGTAATAATAATATCTGGTGACATTTATGATAGATCAATACCTCCTTCAGAAGCTGTAAACTTATTAAACAAAGTTTTATCAAACATAGTTATAAAAAATAAAATACCGACTATGATAATATCTGGAAATCATGATAGCGAAGAAAGATTAGAATTTCTCAATGGAATACTTTCAGAAATGGACTTACATATAGAAGGAAAAATAAAAAAACAAATAAAAAAAGTTATAATAAATAAAAATTCTAAAGATAAAACAAATTTTTATTTATTGCCATATATAGAAATGCAAAAAGTAAAAGATCTATATGAAATAGATTTCCAAACAAAAAATGAAGCTATGAAATATATAATAAAAGAAATGAAAATTGATACAAATGAAATAAATATATTAATATCACATGAATATGTTGCTGGAGGAATAGAAAGCGATTCTGAAAGAATATTATCAATAGGAGGAACAGAATATATTGATCCTCAAATATTGAAAGACTTCGATTATGTTGCACTTGGACATTTACATGGACCGCAAAAAATAAAATATGAAAAAATAAGATATTCAGGTTCACTCATGAAATATTCATTCAGTGAAACTAATCAAAAAAAAGGAATGAATTTAATAGAAATAAATCAAAAAAATGATATAAAAATAAAACAAATAAACTTCAAACCAAAAAGAGATATGAAAATAATAAAAGGGTTATTCAATGAAATAATAAAAATGGAAAATACTGATGATTATTTACACATAATAATAGAAGATCAAGAACCAATATATGAAGCAATAAACAAACTGAGAATAAAATATCCAAACGTACTATCATTAGAATTTCCTAATCTAAAAACTAATAATGATATAAAAACAAATAAAAAAAATATCAAAAATATATCACCAAATGAATTATTCTATTATTTTTATGAAGAAATTAAAGGGAAAAAAATAAATGAAAATCAAAAAACATATACAAATAAACTTTTTGAAGAAATACTAAAAGAAAGAAGTGAAGAATAATGAAACCTATAAAATTAAAATTAAAAGCATTCGGCCCATTTCTTGAAGAACAAAACATAGATTTTTTAAAATTACAAAAAGAAGGTTTATTTTTAATAACAGGACCTACTGGAGCTGGGAAAACAACTATTTTTGATGCTATATGTTTTGCTTTATATGGAATTGGATCGATGGGAGAAAGAGGGAACTTAAACTCAAGATCCGACTTCGCAGATGAAGAAACTGATACTAAAATAGAATTCGAATTTATGCTCAAAGAAAAACTCGTGAAAATAAAAAGGAATCCTTCGTATATAAGAAAAAGAAAAAGAGGAGAAGGAATAACAGAACAAAAAGCAGATGCATCATTAAAAGTTTATGAGAATGAAAAATTAATAATACAAGAAAATGGATACATTCAAGTAACAAAGAAAGTAGAAGAAATATTAAATTTAAACTATGAACAATTCAGACAAATAATGATGATACCTCAAGGTGAATTTAGGACATTCTTAACGGCTGATTCAAATCAAAGAGCTGATATTTTTAAGAAAATATTTAATATAAAAATATATGAAAAATTTGAAGATAAAATAGATGAAAATTATAAAAAAATAAGTGCAGAACTCGAAAAAAATAAATTGAAGATAAAAACAATATCAGAAAAAGTACAAATAAACACAAAAGAATACACAGAATTAATAAAAAACGATTACATAAATACAGAGGATATAAAAATACAAATAGAAAAAGAAATAAAAAAAATAGAAGAAGAAAAACAAAAAACAATATTAGAAAAAAATAAAAAACAAAAAGAACAAAAAGAAAATAATCAAAGATATGAACAAATAAAAAATACAAATGAATTAATAGCAAAAAAGGAAAACATAGAATTAGAAATAAAAGAACTATTAAATAAAGAAAAATATATAAAAGAAATAGAAAAAATATTGGAAAAAATAAAAAAAGCAGAGAAAATAGTACCTTATGAAAAAAAATACGAAGAACAAATATCTGAAAGATCAGAAAAACAAGAAAAAATAAACTCAGAAGAAAAAGAACTAAGAAAAAATATAGAAAAGCAAAGTATAATATCAGAAAATTTATTAAAAATAGAAAAAGAATATCAAAAAATATCAGCAATAAAAAAATCAAATGAAGAATTAGAAGAAAATATAAAAAAAATACAGATTTTAAAAGAAAAAGAAGAATTTTATAAAAAAATAATCAAACAATTATATGAAAAAGAAAAATATATAAAAGAAAAACAAAAAATTATAGAAATAAATAAAAGAAATCTTGAAAAAAACGAAAAATATATAGAAAAAAGTGAAAATATAGATTCAACAATGACAAACGAACATATAAAAGAAAAACAAAAAATCTTAAAATCAATTAAAATTATTGATCAAAAATACCTACAATTTGAAACAACTTTAGAAGAATATGAAAAAAAACAAAAAGAAAAAAATTCTATCGAAATGAACTTACAAAATCTCAGAAAAGAACAAAATGAAAAAATAGAAAAATTATTAAAAAACCAGTCTTATAAAATTGCAGAAACATTAAAAGAAGGTCAACCATGTCCAGTATGTGGTTCTATAAATCACCCAAATCCAGCAAAAACTCACACCGAAATCATAAATCAAGAAGAAATAGAATATTTAAATAAAAAAATAGAAAAAGAAGAAGAAGAAAAACAAAATATACAAAAAAACTATGAAATAATAAATAAAAAATACAATGAATTAGAATCATTTATAAAACATGAATATACAAGAATATGTCAAGAAAAAAATATAAAAAATGAATTAGACCAAAAAGAACATATAAAAAATTTAATTAAAGAAACTCAAGAAGAATTAGAAAAATTAATGGAAAAATATGCAAAAGAAAGAAATCAAATAGAAGAAATAAAACAAATAAAAGAAAATAATAAACAAATAAAAGAAAATTTAAAAAAATATGAGAAAGAAGAAAAAAGTATACAAATTGAAATAGATCAAATAAAAAAAATTGAAACAGAAGAAAAAATAAAAATAGATCAAATAAAAAATGAAATAAAAAATAAAACAGAACAAGAAATAATAAAAGAAAGAGATAAAAATATTAAATTTATACAAGAAATAGAAGAAAAATATAAATTTTATAAAAAAGAAAATGATCAATTATTAGAAAAAATAAACTCCCAAAAAGGTATAATAAATTTATTAAAAGAAGATATTGGAATTTTAAGTGAAAAAATAGAATACACATTAAAAGAACTAAAAGAAAAATTAGAAGAATATAAAATGAAAGATTTAGAAGAATATAAAAAATTTAAAAATAAAATAAATGAAATAAAAAAATTAGAAGAAGAAATAAAAGAATATGATGAACAAACTCAAAATAAAAAAATTATATTAAAAGATCTTGAAGAAATGACAAAAAATCTACAAAAAACAGATGAAAATCCAATATTAAAAGAAATAGAAAAAACTGAAAATGAAATTGAATTATTAATAAAAAAAGAGTCAAATATAGACTATAAAATAAAGGATTTTAAATCAATTATTGAAGAAATAAATGAAATTCAAAAAGAAACAGAAAAACAAGAAAAAAATTATAAAATGATAAAAGAATTGAGAGATATTGCAAAAGGCAATAATGAATCTAGAATAAGTTTAAGCAAATATGTACTTGCTTATTATTTTGAAGAAATATTAGATCAATCAAATCAAAGATTAAAAAAATTAACTGAAAATAGATATAAACTTTTTAGAGCTTCAAAAGTATTAGATGCAAGAAAAAATGAAGGACTTGAAATAATGGTATTTGATAATTATACAGCCAAAGAAAGAGAAATAAAAACTTTATCCGGAGGAGAAAGTTTTAAAGCGGCGTTATCGTTAGCTTTAGGCCTTGCGGATATAGTACAAAAACATTCTGGTGGCGTATCTTTAGATACTATATTTATAGATGAAGGATTTGGAAGTCTTGATAATAACTCTTTAGATAATGCAATAGAAGTATTGTCTCAATTAAATGCAAATGGAAGAATGGTTGGAATAATATCTCATGTAAATGAATTAAAAGAAAGAATAAATTCGAAGATAGAAATAATACCGAATAAAAAAGGAAGTATTATAAAAAGAGGGATTTAAATGAATAAAACAAAAATTTATGAACTCTATAAAAAAATAAAAAAAGATCAAGTAAATGCAATAAGTGGAGAACTAACATATTTTCTAATACTTTCTATATTTCCATTTTTGATATTCTTTTTAAATATATTAAATTATACTGGAATACCCCATGAAATACTGATAAGCGAGTTAATAATAACATTACCGGAACAAACTCAACAACTTTTAAATAACATAATAAAAGAAATATCTTATAATAGTTCTGGAACTCTTTTATCTATAAGTTTTATATTGACATTATGGACTGGATCAATAGGAATAACAGCGATGATAAGAGCTATAAATAAAGCTTATAACATAATAGAAAACAGATCATATATAAAAATAAAATTAATTTCATTAATTTTTACAATATTCTTGGCATTATTAATAATAATAGTTTTAACAATGCTTGTATTTGGACAAATAATAGGAAACAAAATATTTGTATATTTTGGAGTTTCAAAATTTTTTAAAGATTTTTGGGAAATAATAAGAAAAGTAATACCTTTAATCGCTATGATATTGACTTTTGCAATGCTTTATAAAATAGCTCCTGCACAACAAAAAAATTTAAAAATAAAATTAAAACAAACAATTCCTGGTGCAGTATTCACAACTATAGGTTGGATAATATCTTCTCATATATTTTCATTATATATAAACAATTATGCAAATTATTCTACAATGTATGGTAGTTTAGGGGGAATAATAATACTATTAATTTGGTTATATATAACAAGTATGATGATAATAATAGGTGCTGAAATAAATGGAATAAACATAAATCCAATATAAAAAAGGGCATTTTAAAAATTTAAAATGCCCTTCAGTATTAAACATCAAACTGTGAGATAATATTTTTTAAATTTTTAGAAACAGTATCAAGATTTTCAGCTTTATAATGTAAATCATTCTGTACTGTAGAAAGACTGTCTATTGCTTTAGAAGATTCTTTTATTTGTAAAGCAATTTCATTTACAATAGAAGAAACTTTTGTCATTGCAGCTCCCATTTCTTCAGCTGAAGCACTTTGTTCTTCACTTGTAGCTGTCATATTTTCTATTTCTGAATTCATCTTCTCAACCATATTTTTAATTCTATCAAATTGAGAGGTTACTCTTCCCATCTCATTATAAATTTGAGTTATTATATTAGTATTTTCTATTGATGAATCATTAACAGAAGAAGTAGAACTTCTAATATCCTGTAAAATAATACCTATTTCAGAAGTTGCTTTAGAACTCTCTTCAGCAAGTTTTCTGATCTCTTCTGCTACAACTGCAAAACCTTTACCAGCTTCACCTGCTCGAGCTGCTTCAATGGCTGCATTTAAAGCTAATAAACTTGTTTGTTCAGTTATAGAATTAATAGTCTCTATAATCTTACTAACATTATCAGCACGTTCTTTAAGTATGGAAACTTCTTTTTGAGATTCTTCTGATTTATTTTTTGCCAAATTAATAGTTTGTTCTATTTTTTTTATTATTTCGGAACCAGACTCAGAAGCTTCGGTAGTCTCTTCAGCTGAAATATTAATCCCCTGAGCTGCTTTTGCAACCATTTGAGCACTTGTTGCAACTTCATGAACTCCAGAAGAGATTTCTTCTACATTAGAACTTGCATTTATAGCATTATCGGTTATATTATCAGTTTGAGCGACGAGTTCTTCTGTAGAAGAAGAACTTTCTTCAGAAACTTTTTTAAGTTCATCACTTGAAATATTTAAATTGGAAGTAATTTCTATAATATCAGAAACAATAGTTCTTAGTTTTGAGACCATAATATTTAAATTATAGGACATATAAGAAATTTCATCAGAACCTTTTTCTTCAAAAGAAACTTTTAAATTTCCAGAACCAAAATCTGCAATTTTTTCATTAATGCTTTTAATCCTCTTCCTTATAAAAAACCCTATAAAACTTATAATGATTATAGAAATAATAGTTGATATTATAAAAAGTATCAAATCAGATATAAAAACATTAAGAACTTCTTTTTGAATATCATCTATATAAAACCCAGTTCCCCAAAAGAAATCTAAACTATTAGAAGAATCGATATAAGAAAGTTTTGGCGCAACTAAATTAGAATTAGGTTTTTCAAAATTATAATCATAAAATCCACTTTTATCTTTCTTAGCGATATCTATAAAATCTTGCACAATATATTTTCCATCACTATCTTGCATATTTATAAAATTCTCACCTATTTTTCTTCCACCATAAGGAACTACAATATTCCCTTTAAAATCATAAACAAAAATATAATTATTATCATCATACTTCATCTGAGGAATTAAAATTCTCAACTGCTCATAAATATCTTCTAAAGAAATTTCATTACTCTCAAATTTTTCTTCAAAAGAATTAATAATTCCACTTGAAATATCAACTAGATATAAAAGGGTTTCTTGTTTTTGTTTATAAATAGTATTATATATCTCATTATAAAGCCTTGTTAAAAATAAACTACTCAAAACAATTAAAATTATAACTATAGGTATCAGAAATTTCATTGTAAGACTTAGTTTTGATTTCATAATAATACCTCCAGTCTATTTGGTTTCAAAAAGCAAAAGTTAACTTATTATTAGAAAATATATTACAATATTTATTATATCATAACTTAAATTAAAAAAAACGTTTAAATTTTAATCATTTATTTCATTTATCCAAATATTAACAAGATTTATAGCTCCTCTATAACCAATAAAAGGAACAGAATAACCATGTAAACGCCATTTAGTATCTGGGTTAGAAATTTGAAGTTCATCATTTTTATCAATCCATTTTAAAATTTCTCCACTGGTCATTAAAATTCCTTTATCATGTTTATTCACAAAATTTAACCAAATTTCTTCTTCTAAAAATGGAATATCATCATCAAAAAAATCAGGACAATTACTCCAACAAAATCCTTTTGGGAGATTTATTTCATTACAACCAAAATTTAAAATACCTCTTACAACATCAACATGTCCGCCTAAAGATAATAAAGATTCTTCTGTATGATCTCTTATAATATGTTTGAAATGAGGAATAACATTAAAAGATTGTTTTTTAAACAAATCCTCTTCTAAATTTATATAATCTAAATTTAAATTAAAATTACATAAATTTGATATTTTTTTTAACCAAGAAGAAGTTCCTTTAATGCCATAAGGTCTTTCAAAAATAAAAGGAGTACCAAATTTTTTTTCCAAATATTTAGCTGATTTAACCCCTTCACGACGAATAACAATATTTAAATGAGCAGCTCCTATTTTTTGAATATCATCTATAGAAGTATTAGAACTTAAGACACATAAAGGGTCAATATCAAAAGCATTTTTCATAATACGTATAATTTCATTCGAATCTTCTTTAAACTTAAAAATATCAGCACATGAACCTATTATATTAAAAGTTGGTCTTTCAGTTTTTTTTAATTTTACTGGAATTGATTTACATAAAGAAAAAAGAGTTTCCTGAACCCCTTTATTTTTATTAATATTAAAACCTCCAAAGCCAAAAGGAATAAATATAATCTCTGGATATTTATATTTAATTTCTTCAGTCATTGAAAAAATATCACTTCCAATCATTTCAGGAATAGCAGAAGGAATTAAAAAAATAACTTTTGGATTTTCAATTTTTACAACTTCATCAATAGTATCTTCAAATCTTTTAACTTGCCCAAGAGAAATATCAGTTTCATCAATATGAGTTGAATAAAGCTTACTTCCTTCATAAATTCCAGCTCTTTTTAAACTAACACTACTATAATGCATATGGCCCATACATCCAAATTCTATAATTGCAGAATTTTTAATAGTAGAAAGAGTCCACAAAATTCCCATTCTTCCCGAAGGAACAGGTTTAAATCTATGCAATCCCATTATAAAAACCACCTTTAATAGCATCATAAACTTTCAAAATTCTATTTAATAAATTTAGAGTACGTTCGTAACCAACTTGACCATAAAAATCAAACATGTTACCTATATTTGGAATATTTTGGTTATATGGAATATATCCAAAACACATATCAAAATTTAATTTTTTTATTATTTCAATATCTGAATCAATATTAGTAATCTTACATATAAAAGGATCAACACCCATAGAAAAAAGTTTATTTGAATCTTCTTTATCATGATTATAAAATTCTTCTATATGAAAAAGTAATGGAATCATACCAAGTTCTGTTAAATAAATTCCAAGAGGAATTGGTAAATCTATTCTAAGAGATAATATAAAACTTAAATCTTTTAACTTCTTTTTCGCTTCTTTTTCAATTTTTAAAGATTCTTTTCTTAAAGAATTGAAAGAATTTAAATCAAAATTAAAATATTTTGAAATTTTATTATAGGCATTATCTATACTTTTAATATCATATATATCATGAAGAGAAATATATGGAATTTTAAATTCTTCATACATTTTTATGGCCAAAGGTTTCATATAAGGTGAAAAAACTATATTTAAAACACTATCAGTTGAATTTTGGAAATCATATAAACTTGAATCTGGTGATAAATAACGAATATTAGCATCAATTTTTTTTAATTCTGAAACTAATAACGGAATAGAACTGTGACCGTCTAAAGAGACTCCTAAAAGATTAACCTGATTATTTTTTTGTTCTTTTTTTAACATCAATTTATGCATAGCTTCCATTGTTTTCCAAGAACCTGAAGGAAAACTTATATGTTTAAATTGTCCAAGCATAATAAAAGTAACTTTAGCATCTATTTCATGATTAATTTCTTCTAAAATACCTTCCATATCTTCACCTATAAGTTCAGGAACACAGGTTAAAATAACTAGTATAGCTTTAGAACCTAATTTATCCATTTTTTTTAAAGAATCTATAATTCCTTGACGGCATCCAAAGACAACTTCATTAGAGTTTAAAACATATAACCAATGAAATTCATTATTTTCACCTTCTGGATTAGGACTAAAAAGTCTTGAATGTATTGTACATTCTGGCATTCCTACCAATAAAGTTGATAATCCTTTAATATTTTCTGCAATTATAGATGCTCTATGCATAGGACAATGACTTCCATTATGAACAGCAGGAGTTAAAAACTTAACACCTCTATTTGAATTAACTTTAGATAATTTATTTAAATGAGAAAATTCATTCAATTTATTTCACATCCTCCAAAAGTAATTTTGCAAGATTTTTATAATGCTCGCTCATATCTGATTCTGGAAAAACTTCTATTACTGTTTTAAAATCGATCTCTGCATCTTGAACATAATGACTACGTGGAATTTGATAAACAACTGGAATACCTATTTCATCAGCAGCCTTGTCTACAAGCATTCTTTCATTTTCTATATTTTTTGAATTTAAAATCAAACCTTTTAAAGAAGCGTAACCACGTTTTTCAAAATTTTTAACAGCATAAGAAATATTTGAAGCTGCATATAAAGACATCATTTCTCCCGAAGTTACGATATAAACTTCATCAGCATAACCACCCCTTATAGGCATTGCAAAACCACCACAAACAACATCACCTAAAACATCATATAATACAATATCTGGTTTATATATTTCATAAGCATTTAATTCTTCAAGTTTTTCAAAAGCCGTTATTATACCTCTTCCAGCACAACCAACACCGGGAACAGGACCTCCTGCTTCTACACATAAAACATTTGTATTACTTAAAGCGACGAGTTCTTCAAGAGTAGCATCACCATTAACTCTTAAAGTATCTAAAACTGTTGGAATTTTTTTACCCATTAAATTACGAGTTGAATCAGCTTTAGGGTCACAGCCAATTTGCATAACTGTAAATCCCATAGAAGCCATTGCAGCGGATATATTTGAAGTTGTTGTTGATTTCCCAATTCCACCTTTTCCATAAATAGCTATTTTCTTCATAAAAGAGAACCCTCCTAATTTTTCAAATCAATATTATACTTTTATTAAATCATAAGAAATACATGTAGGTTTTTTTGTTTTTGGATCATTTATGATATTTGCATCAATGTTAAAAGTTTTTTCTAAAATATCTTTTTTCATAACTTCCTCAGGTGTTCCATAAGAAATAATTTTTCCTTTTTTTATAGCTATCATATAATCTGCAAATCTTGAAGCGAGATTGAGATCATGAAGAACCATAACAATAGTACGATTTTGTTCTCTATTTAATTTATATAAAAGTTCCAGTAAATCTAATTGATAAGAAAGATCTAAATAAGTTGTAGGTTCATCCAATAAAATTAAATCTGTTTGTTGTGCGAGAGCCATTGCAATCCAAACACGTTGCCTTTGTCCGCCTGAAAGATTATCAATAGGAATATTTCTAAAAAATTCTAATTTAGTTACACTCAAAGCCCAATCAATTATTTTTGTATCCTCAGAATTTAATTTTCCAAAACCTTTTTGATGAGGAAATCTTCCATAAGAAATAAGTTCTTCAACTGTTAAACCATCGGGTGCTTGAGGTGTTTGAGGTAAAATAGCTATTTGTTTAGCTATTTCTTTAGTATTCAAACTATTGATATCTTTTCCATTTAAATAAATCAATCCACTCTTAGGTTTTAATAAACGGCCTAAAGCTTTTAAAATAGTTGATTTACCACAACCATTTGAACCAATTATTGTAGTTATTTTTTTTTCGAAAATTTTTATATTCAAATTTTCAACGATTAAATTATTATCATAAGCTATATTTAATTCTTTTGAATTCATACATTCCATACAAATCTTCCTCTCATTATAATTTACTTTTAATTAAAAGATATAAAAAATAAGGAGCACCAATTATTGCAACAACTATTCCTGTAGGTATTTCAGATGGTTGTACTATAGTTCTGGCAATTGTATCAGCAGCTAATACAAGTATAGAACCTGTTATAGCACAAGTTGGTAATAATATAGAATGTTTGGGACCTACTAATCTTCTTGAAAGATGTGGGGCGATTAATCCCACAAAACTTATACCTCCACTTATTGATACAGCAGAAGCAGCAAGAATGACAGAAACCATTAATAATCTTCTTTTTTCTTTATTTATAGAAACCCCAAGGCTTTTAACTACATCATCATCAAGATTTAAAATATCGAGTATTTTTGATTTAAAGAGTAAATATGGAACAAAAATCAAAATCCAAGGTAAAAGTGCTAAAACAAAATACCAATTACTTCCCCAAATACTCCCCGCTTGCCATGAAGCAACAAAATCAAATTGTGTATCATCCAATTTAACGACTAAAATAGTTGTTAAAGCAGAAATACCTGCTTGAATTGCTATACCATTTAAGATTAATCTAATTGGTTTTATACCTTCATGTTTATTTTTACTTAAAATATAAATAATTATAGCAGTTATACCAGCGCCAATAATTGCTAAAAAAGGTAAAGTAAAAATAGAAAAAAATGTATTAGTTCCAAATAATAAAACATAAACAATTATCATCAAACCAGCTCCTGCATTAATACCCAGAAGTCCAGGATCTGCTAGAGCATTTTTACTTATATCTTGAATTATACAACCCGACAAAGAAAGAGCCATACCTACTAAAATAGAGATTACAATTCGAGGCAATCTAAACTTAAACAAAATAAGATTTTCTTTTGTTGATCCTCCTCCAAATAAAGTTTTTAAAGTATCCAATGGAGAAAGTTTTATATATCCTGTATTCATACTCAAAATGAAAAAAATTAAAATTAAAATAAAACATATAATTAAAATATTAACATTATATAAATTTTTTTTGTTTTTATATTCCATTATAATTTTCTCCTCTCATTATTAGCAAGATACAAGAAAAAAGGAGCACCTATAAGAGAAATTATAGCTCCTATAGGAGTTTCAAATGGAGGATTTAAAGTTCTGGATCCTAAATCGGCAAGGACCATCAATAAAGCACCTAAAACTGCTGAAGAAGGAATGATTTTTCTATAATCAACACCAACGAAATATCTTGAAATATGTGGTATAATCAAACCTACAAATCCTACAGAGCCAACAACAGCAACAGAAACTCCTGCAAGGATCAAAACTGTTAAAGTTGACAAAATAGTAATAAATTTTATATTAAGACCAAGACTTTTAGCAACATCTTCTCCAAGGCTTAAAAGAGAAATTGATTTAGATAAAAGTATTGACAAAATCAAAGCTAATAAAATCCATGGAGTAATAATTTTTAATTGAATCCAATTAGAACCAGCAACACCACCAACTGTCCAGAACATTATATTTTGTGCTACATTAAAATAAAGAGCAATACCTTGACTTAATGCAGATAAAAGGGCACTAACAGCAACTCCAGCTAAAACAAGTCTCATTGGTGAAGATTTTCCATGTCTAAAAAAAGTTGCTCCTTTAACTAAAAAAGAACCAAAAGCTGCACCTAAAAAAGAAAAAAATACTATGTATATATAACCAATATTAGGAAAAAAAGCAAAACAAATTGATAAAGCAAAAGCTGCACCAGCATTTAAACCCATGAGCCCAGAATCAGCAAGAGGATTTCTCGTTGTTCCTTGCATAATAGCTCCAGAAACTGCAAAAGCTGCACCAACCAAGGCACTTGCAATTATTCTTGGCAAACGTAAATCTATTATTATTAAATGTTTCATATTTTCATTGTCAAACCTAAAAAAAGCTGTCCAAACATCTTTAAAAGAAATATCAGAAGCACCTCTTGTTATTGAAAACTGTATCAATAAAAAAAGTAAAAAACTTCCAAAAGTCATAATAATAAAAAATATTTTGGAATTTTTTCTTTCATTTTTAATTTTTGTACTCAAAAGATTACCTCCTATAAAAATCAAAATATAAAAAAATTGGTACAGTCTATATAAAAGGCTGTACCGCTTATATATCAAAAATTATTTTGAATAAATTTCAAGAAGTTTTTCAGCTGTAACTCTTAAAGCAAGAGGTCCAAAAGTATTTAAAGAATCATCGAAATAAAAAATATGATTATTTTTAACTGCTTTTATTAAATACCAAACTGAAAAAGACTCTTGGGTTTTAACAAATGTTTTTGAAAGATCTACATAATTTTGAAAAGCTATATAATCAGGATTCATTTCGGCGACAGTCTCTAAAGAAATAGTTTTATAATCATAAGGGTAATTTTCAGGAGCCTTCAATCCAAAAGTCTTATAATAAAATTCATTGCCACGTGTTATAAAAGATTTACCATCAGTACGAAATAAAGCGAATGTTTTATCATTTTTTTCACTTAAAATTTTTCTTGTGTTTTCAATTATTTCTTCAGTTTCTTTGATAAATTCTTTTGCAAACTCTTCTTTTCCAACTATTTTAGCTGCATCCATAGTTTGTTCTTGCCAAGATTTTGAAAAATCAAGTAATATAACAGGAGCAATTTCATTTAACTGATTATAAAGTTCATTAACATGACCCTGTCCTTTAAAAGTAACTATTACATCAGGATTTGATGCAAGAATTGCTTCTAAATTTAAACTACGAGCACTACCTAAATCAATTATTTTTTCACCATTAGAATAAGGTTTAAGTGTTTCCCATTCTTCTAGAGCTTTCATAGCTGTACCAGTTGAAGATCCTGCAGAAGCAGCTGGTGGAGTACCTAAAGCCATAAAATATTCTAGATATAAAGAATGAAGAATAGCAATTCTTTTTGGTTGAGATTTAAGAACAATTTTTTTGCCAGTGGCATCTATAATAGTTTTTGGCCATTCATTGTTATGAGCAAAAGCCAACAATGATGAAAAAATAGAAATTGATAAAATCAAAACTAAAATTTTTTTCATGAATATTCCTCCAATATTTTTAATTCTACAAAAATTAGTTTACGCTAATTTATTCAAAAAATATTATATCAAAAATCAATTTATATTGGAATAGCAATATCCTGAAAATCATATGGACAATTCCTGAATTTTTTTCTATAATTAGTTGGAGAAATATTATAATATTTTTTAAATAATCTACTAAAATATAAAGCATCCGGATATCCAACATTCTTTGCAATGACATTTATAGGATAATTATTATTTATTAAAAATTCTTTGGCTTTATCAAGTCTAATTTTAATGATATAATCCCCTGGGCCCATATTAATATGTTTTCTAAAAATATAATATAAATGATTCTCATTTATATTATTTTTATTACATATTTCTTTAACGCTTATATTATTCATATAATTATCCATTATATAAGAACATACTTGATTAAAAAGGTGAGAAGAATTTTTTTTATCTATTTCATTATTTTGGGTGCTTATAAAAATTTCTTCAAGGATATTTCTGAAAAGAGTTTCTGTTCTAAATTCAGAAATTAAAGTTTTTTCATTAAACTCTTTATAGATTTTAAATAAAAATTCATTTAATTTTATATTATTATATGTATTAACTTCAAAATGAACATTTGATAAACTTATATCAGTTTTTATTTCTTTGGTATCATATAAAATAGAAATAAACTCCCAATAATCAGTTCCAAGTACTTTTTTTTGAAGTTTAGAAGAAGCAGAACCATGAATTATGTTCCCTGTACCAGCAATATATGGATTATCATTAAAAGAAAATTTTGCTTTACCATTAAGAGGAAAAATAAACCCAGGAAAAGGAGCTGATCTTTGTACACCAAATCTTCCAGGATTTATTTTACAATGATAAACTCCTTTTATATTGAAAGACATATTTCCAAAATATTTAATAAGATCATTTAAATCCATTCGCATATAAAATTCCTCCAATTAAATCATAAAATATAATTAGATTAGCCTAACTTATGTAAATTATATCATTTAAAATTAACAAAAAAAATAAAAATTGCTCATCTTTTTTACAGATGAGCAAATTTTTCAATCTTTTAAAATTTTCCAACCTTCAGCATTTTTTCGAATATCTAAAAATTTTTTATAAAGGCCATTTTCTTTTATAAGTTCAGAATGAATTCCCTTTTGAACAATTTTTCCATTATCTAATACCAATATTTGGTCAGCATTTTCGATTGTTGCTAAGCGATGAGCTATTATTATTATTGTTTTTCCATTTGTTAATTCATTAAGTGCCTCTTGTATAAAATGTTCATTTTCTGGATCAATACTTGCAGTAGCTTCATCTAAAATTACAATTGGAGAATTTTTTAAAATAGCTCTTGCTATTGAAATTCTTTGTTTTTCTCCACCAGAAAGTGAAGCTCCAGATTCTCCAATTAAAGTATCATAACCTTTTGGAAAAGACATTATAAAATCATGGCAACGAGCTTTTTTAGAAGCAATGATGACCTCTTCTCTGCTTGCATTAGGATTTCCAAATTTTATATTATTAAAAATACTATCATTAAATAGATAAACTCTCTGAAAAACCATACTAATATTTTTTAAAAGACTATCACAAGTAAAAAGTTTTATATTCTCATTTCCAATAAAAATATTACCTGAATCTATATCATAAAATCTTGCAATTAAATTACATATAGTTGTTTTTCCACTTCCAGATGGACCTATAATAGCTGTTGTAGTATTTTGATCTATATTAAATGAAACATTATTTAAAACTAAATTTTTATCATAAGAAAATGAAACATTATCAAATTTTATATCAAAAGAATTCAACTTAATATCAGAACCATCTTTATCTATAAATTCGGCATTTTCAATTTTTTCTATTTTATCCATATTTGTATCTATCATTTTCAAAACATGTACAGCATTATTAATAGTTTCAACATGACCAAATATAACAAAAGAAAATATCATCATCATTGCCATATATGGAATACTCATATCGCCATTTAAAGCAAAATATGCGGAAAGAAATATTAATAAAACAGAAGCTGATTTAAGACTGAAAAGATGAAAACAATTGAATGGAACAAAATTTTTTTCAATTTTAATATTAATATTTTTACTTTCTTCATAAGCTTTTTCTATATTTTTTATGGCAAAATTTTCTTTACCAAAAGATTTTATAATAGGAATACCTTTAAGATATTCAATAGTTGAGCCAACCATACGACTTTGAGATTTCAAATGTGCAGATGAATTATTTTTGCTTTTAACCCCAAGAAAATGTAAAGCTAATGTTGAAAAAATAACACCTATTAAAGCAGAAAAAGCAAGATAAATATTAAAAAAGCATAAACATAAAATAAGCGTAAAAACACTTATATAACCATTTATAACGGTATCTATCATTTTCATACCATACATTTCTAAATATGAAAGATCATTAGTTACAGATGTAGTAATATCACCAGATTTATTACTTTGAAAAAAACCAAGTGGAACACGTTTTAAAACATCTCCTATATAAATTCTTTGTTTTGCAGTTAATTCATATATTATACTATCTTGTAATACTGCACGACGATAAGAAGTATAAAAACGTCCCAAAACAGATAAAAATATAAACAAAGTTATGTATAATATCCAAATAGGATTAATTTTTTGTACATTTTTAAAATCATCATATATCATATTCATTGCAAAACCACCAGCCATAATAGGAAATGCAATAAATAATGAATTAAAAAAAGAATAAACAAAACCTTTATACAAACGTGATTTATAATCACCTATCCAAATTATAATTCTTTTAATTATTTTAAACATAAAAATCTTCCTTTCTATTTCCTGCGGCCCAACTTTTAGAGCCTATATGAGATTTCCACATTTCAATATATAAATTACAATTTCTTAAAAGATAATCTTGTGTTCCTTGTTCTACAATTTTTCCATTATTTAAAACTACAATATTATCGGCATCTTTAATTGTTGAAAGACGATGAGCTATGACGATTAATGTTTTATTTTTAGTTAATTCTGAAATAGATTTTTGAATATTATCTTCATTTTCAGAATCTGTAAAAGCTGTTGCTTCATCAAGAATAAGAATTGGAGAATTTTTAAGCATTGCTCTTGCTATTGTTATTCTTTGCATTTCTCCACCAGAAAGTTTTTTGCCAGCTTCACCAGCTTCTGTATGATAACCATTAGGTAATTTTTTTATAAAATCATCACATTGAGCTTTTTTGGCAATATTAAAAACTTCTTCGTCAGTTGCATCTGAATTTCCAATTCTTATATTTTCTAATATAGAACAATCAAATAAAAAATTATCTTGAGTTACAAAACTTATAATATTTCTTAATTGAGTTAAAGGTATATCTTTTATATCAACTCCACCTATTTTTATAGAACCCGAATCAATATCCCAAAATCTACTAATTAACCTTGCTATAGTTGATTTTCCTCCACCTGAAGGACCAACAAGAGCATGAAATTCTCCTTGAGGAATATTAAGAGTTATATTATCAATGGCATTAGATTCATTATTATAAGAAAATGAAACATCATTTAAATTGATACTATAATCTTTTAAATCAATACATAATTCATTATCTTTCAATTCTTCAATATTTAAAATTTTATTAACATCGTTTACAGCATATTCGATTGTTTTTAAATCATTAATAGCCGTTGTAAACCACATCAAAGGAGATATTATTCCCATAGAAAGAATTAAACACATTACAAATTCAGATGGGCTTAATGAACCATTAATATATAAAATCATACCTATAGGAATTGTACCTAATAATGAAGAGGGTAAAAAAGTTGCTGTAAAATTCATCAATTTCCATGTACTTCTAAACCAATCTAAAGTATAATCTTTAAAAAATTTTACAGAATCACTGAATTTTTCATAAGATTTTGAAGATTGATTAAAAGTTTTAATAACTTCTATACCATTTATATATTCAACAATAACACTGTTAACATGATTTGAAGCTTTCATATAATCGGAATATTTTTTATTAAATTTTTTCATTTCAAAAGAAAATAAAATTAAGGGTAAAGGTACGGTTATTAGTGAAGCAAGGGCCATACGCCAGTCAATAAATAATAAATAAGAAAAAACAAATAATGGTAGAATTAAATTAGAAATACCTTCTGGAATCATATGTGCAAGAGGTAATTCAATTGTTTCAACTCTATCAACAATAACATTTTTAAATTTACCAGAAGTTTCATTCAAAACAGTTCCAAGTGGTGCTTTAAGTAATTTGTTGATCAAACGTAAACGTATTTGTTCCAAAATGGAATAAGCTGAAATATGAGAAAGTGTAGTTGAAAAGGCATAAAATAACAATTTACCGAAATAGCCAAGAAAACATATCAAAGACCAAAAAATAATATCTTTTAAATCAGGATTACCTTCAAAAAAAATATTTAAAATATTATAAACAGCAATATAAGGAATAAATCCACCTAAAACACTTATAATTGCAAAAATAACTGAGAAAAAAATCTTCCATTTACAAAAAGTTGCAAATTCAAAGACAACTCTCATCCATTTTTTATTCTTCATGGATAAAAACACCTCACAAAAAAAAAAATTAGTTAGGTATGCCTAACTAAAGTAATTATAGCTTATAATAAAAAAAACTTCAGCTCCATAAAGATAAAAAATATACCATTTAGACATTTAATACGATAAAATTATGAATTATAAAAAAGATTTTCTATATTCTAAAGGAGTTTTTCCCATAATATCTTTGAAAGCAACAGAAAATTTACTTGGACTTTCATAACCAACATCACCAGCAATAAAAGCAATACTTTTTTTTGTGTGTCTTAACATAATAGCAGCTTGGTTTATTCTATAAACTCTAATATAAGAATAAATAGAATTTCCATAAATAGCTTTAAAACAATTCTTCATAGAAGTTAATGATATATCAAACCTTTTAGCTAAAAAATCTAAAGTATAATGTTTTTCAATATCTTCAGTTATAAATTTTTCAATTGATTTTACTTTTTCTACTTGAGACCTATAAATAGTGACTTGAAAAATAGAGCAATAAAAAAGAGATATGAAATAAAAAACAAGTAAATGAAAAGCAACAAAAATAAAAACAAGTAAAAAAAGGAATAAAAAGCGATAAAAAAGAGAAAAAAGAGAAGGGAAG
>NZ_JASUSU010000070.1:0-9418 GCF_030445905.1 Oceanotoga sp.
TATTCACAGGATATTTTCAATATGAGTCGTGCTTCTGACGAGTATGCTAAAGCCTTTAAAGCTAAACATGCCATACAGGATTATATTTTTACAGACGGAACAGCAGCAGATAGTATTGAAAGACGGTTTGCTGAAGATTTGGATAGCGCGGATGAAGTAGTAGTTTATGCCAAACTTCCAAGGGGACCTCGTGGTTTTTACATCCCGACTCCAGTTGGGAAGTATTCTCCAGACTGGGCTATATCATTTAAGAAAGGTTCAGTAAAACATATTTTCTTCATAGCGGAAACTAAAGGCACAATGGATAGCCTCCAGTTGAGACCGATAGAACAGGCTAAAATCACCTGCGCAAAGAAGCTATTTAATGAGTTGTCTACAAGTGAAGTGAAGTATCATGATGTGGATACCTATCAGAATTTGTTGTCGGTTATTGATTCGCTCTAGTCTTTATTTGTATCAGTGTAGTATATTGATGTATGTTTGTCATGAGGATTGAAGGGGGTTAATAATGCTAACATTTGAGTTGATTGATAATAATGAGATTTTCGCAAAAGATTTCAGGCCCTTTACAAAGAATAATGAAATTTGCTTTCCTAAGAATGAAAAAATTACAGCTATATACGGCCCTAATGGGACTGGGAAAACCAGTCTCATTAGAACGTTGGCAGGACATAAAGGAACTAAACTAAAATTTGCTTATGATGGAATAAATTATAGCGATGGTTCGGAAGTGTTTCACATAATAAATGATCAGAATAACAGAAATATTATTGAAGGTGAAACTAAGGATTTCTTTCTGGGGGACAATATTAAACGTGAATTTGAGCTACAAAAATACCTGTCAGAAGAGCGTAATAAAATTATTGGTGAGATAATTTCAAAATTGAAGTCGAATCATAGCATTTCTGCTGCCAGCAGCCCTTTGATTAATCTAATAGACAATTCTCAGATAGCAGAAATAGTTAAAGATATCGTAAATAAAAAATCAAAAGGGGAAAACTTTTCAACTGAGGATTTAATTGAGAAATTTAAAACAATACCGCTCGTTAATATCGAATTGAATGACGAAGAACAAAGGAAATTAGATTTTTTGAAAGCGGATTACGCTAGTAAAGATTCTGTTATCCAAAAAATCGATAATTTAGAAACAAGGAATATCCAATCTAATCCTCATGTACATGAGATAGAAGAAAATACAGAAGCAATTGCTATTCTTGAAAGGTTTAAAAAAGATCAGTGTATAGTGTGTGACACTACAGAAATTGACTGGCAAAAGTTGCTGAAGTCAAAATCTGAAAATAGAACAAAGGTAGCTTCATCTTTGGATAAAGAAATTAAACCACTTATTGAGAAAATAATCGATTTAGTGCCTAATAATGATCCATTCATGATTAAACGATTATTGCTTGAGGCAATTAGTAATGGGGATAAAATTAATATTAACAAACTTATAGTTGATTTTTTAACTACAAAGAAATTATTTTGTAGATTGGTTATGAATGAATTATCTACCGTATTTACAAACAGTGATTTACCAGAGAAAAATGATGAGTATCAGGCTCTTTTGTCAGAAAAACCTGAGATTACAGAAGAAGATATGCTGTATATAGAAGAAATAATCAGTAACAGCATGAATAAAAAACTAGTGCTAGAACGGGGAGATCATAAGAATTTAAAGATTACTTTGTCTAGTCATGAGTTTTTAGGGAAAGGGAGGGATGAACTTCCTTTGAGTACAGGTGAACAAAATTTTCTGTCACTGACTTTCGAGTTCTTGAAAGCTAAGAACTCCCCTTGTCCCATTGTTGTGATTGATGACCCTATTTCAAGCTTTGATTCAATATACAAAAATAAAGTTTCATACGCTATAGTGAAAATGCTCCACCATAAAAAGCGTATTGTTTTGACCCATAATACTGATTTGTTGCGTTTACTGGATGGTCAATATAAAAAATGTTATAAGCTGTATTTATTAAACAATACTGATGGTGAAGAGAATGGGTTTGTTCCTATTAGTTACAATGAACAAGAAATGCTTATAAGCCTTGAAAAGTTACTTTCAACATTTAGAAATAAGATATTCCCACATATTCAAAATGTTGATTTATACCTGATTTCAATGATTCCTTTTATGCGGGGATATGCAAATATACTAGATAGAGTAGACTTGAAAGAAAAACTTACACAATTAATGCATGGATATAAATCAGAAAGAATCAATATAGCTCAAGTTTATATAGAATTATTTGGGAATGAAGGCGAATTCATTCCAGCCAACTATGAGGTTTCCGTAACAGATATTTTAAGCAAGACGGTAGATGGTGTGAATATTCTAGACAGGACAAAGTATCCACTCTTGGATAAGACCTTGAGACATTCATTCTTATACTTGTATCTAAGACTATTGGTAGAAAAGAAACTTGTAGAGAAATTTAAGATTGATACTTCAACTCACAAACAGTTGGGCCAGATTATTAATGCTGCTTATCCTGATGAGAACGAAATCACACAGATTCGAAATAGGATTAGATTAACATCGAAAAAGACGTTAATAAATGAGTTTAATCACTTTGAAGGAAATTTGAGCATATTTCAACCTGCAATTGATATAACTGATCATGATCTTTTGAAAGAGCGATCAGATATTGTAACTTTTATAAACGGCTTGTAGTTGAAATTTGAATCAATAAGTTAGTTTCTTCATCAAGTAAAGGTAGAAATATTGATTGACTCGTTTCCACTAACGGGAAAAAGTATAAAAGTGATATAGATATGTTTCCGCTAACGAGTAAAATGTATAAAAATGGGATAAAATTGTTTCCACGTACGGATAAATGTGAAAAATCACACAAGACATCAATCTGAGCCTATCGTGCCATGTTGAGACGGTAGTATTGATGTCACGGTTGGATAAGTAAGCGTGTAATAAGATTAGTAAATAAAGGCTTTCGGTGATTTGAGATCTGGTTCTAAGCCGGAAGGATAATCACGGTTCTTTGCTTTGAGGGAAGCTATCCAAGATTGATGGATTTAAAAAGCCATAAGACAATGCTGTTATTGATTTGGTGAGTTGATAAGATGGTTGGCAAAATAATGGCGAGTTGACAAGATAACTGTGGTTGATTCATCTTAGATTGTGAGATTGGATTATACCTTATTTATTTAAATTGTTGAATATTATAAGACCTTAGAGTATTTTATAATTAAGACAGATAAAAATCTATAATGATTAGATTAAGACTAATTGGAGAGGAGAGTTCTGAGAATGGAAACTGAGGAAAAGAAGAAAGATAGAGAGTTAATCAAACGATTACGGCAACTTGCAATAACAAAGCAACTTAATTTTTTGATTGGCTCAGGAGTATCAGCAAAATCAATTGGGTTGATGAAGGATTTTAAGGAAGATGTGTCTGTAAAAAAACAGCTAACGACTTTCTTGCTGAGAAGATTGAAGAAGTAAGTAAAAAGTTACTAGACGATACATACGAGTTTGATGAAGATCATAAAGTCAAAGAAGATTTAGAGGAATATTATGAATTGGTTAGAGTAATAATTGATGTTCTTAACATTTCGAACTCAAGGCAAACGCCAAAGTCTGCAAATATTTTTACGACTAATTTTGATTTATTCCTCGAAAAGGCTGTGGATAGATTGCTATTAAATAGCAATTTTGTTTTTGATGATGGAGCAAAAGGATATTTTAAACGAGAGCTAGATAGTTCAAATTACAACCAAGTTGTTTCTTACAAAGGGTTAAATGATAACTATATTAGTGAAATTCCATCAATATCATTAATAAAGCCTCATGGATCCGTTAATTGGCAAGAAGATCACGGAAAAATTAATATATACAGCTACGTTACTAAAAATCCAATGATTGTAAAACCGACAGCCCTTGAGGGTCAAGATACATTTTCAAATAATTATTTCCACGAAATGTTGAGGGTATTCCAACTTGAATTAGACAAACCACAATCAGTTTTATTTGTTATCGGCTTTTCCTTTCAAGATAAACACATTGGTAAGATGATTTTGAGAGCTTTGAAAAACCCAGAATTAATGATGTATGTTTTTGCGTATTCAGAATCAGATAGACAAAGTTATATTAATAATTTAGGGATTAGGTCTTTGCCGGCAAATCTAAAAATCTTAACACCGAGTAATTTTGATAATAAGAATCTAACAAAGAACACAAATGATAGAAGTGAAGAATGGTATAGCTTAACTCTGGATAATTTTAATAACATTTTATCTGGTGCTACCTTGAGTTGATTGAATTTATCCGCAAGAACAAATTCCGCACCTTAGAATATGATGATAAGCTTGTAAGGAAGATAATCCAGAGCGTTACAGTCTATGAAGACCACTTCGTCATAGCCTTCAAATCTGGCATCGAAATGGAAATATGAAAACCAGAAGTAAATAGCCCATGACTCTACAGTAGAGTTGTGGGTTTTCTTTTGCTTGCTGATTATAATAATATTTTAATAACTATTGTGCTTATCAACCAAATGGTTTATAATATTATTAGCGTAAACTTGGAGGTGCTGTATGACTACGGCAGAAATGATTAAAGAACTGTGTGAGCAAATGAATATAAGTGTTTTCGAACTTGCTAGACGTATTGGCCAGACTCCACAGAATTTCAATAAAAAATTACAACGAGAAACAGTAACCTTGGATGAGTTGAAGGCCATTGCTGATGTGCTAGGTGTCAAGTTTGTGCAGGCATTTATTTTACCAGATGGAGAAGAAATAAAAATATCTAACGAGTAAAGGAGGCGGTCTAATATAATGATTAGTCCGGAAAGTTACTATGAAGAGTATCTCAAAGGAAAGACAAAAGAAAAAATAATGACCGCCATCCGAGGACTTAAGCAAGAAATAGGACGTCTAAAAAGTACACTGGAAAATCCTGACTATGATGATAACGCAATTATTCATCCGGATAAGTTTACCTGCATTTACTGGACTCGTGGGTACTTGGAAAAAGCTAAAGAGACCTTAAGAGAGAATATGAAAGGGGTATTCAAATGAAAAAAAAGGATTTGATGCATGAAATTAAAAATCAATATATAGAAAAACAAGGGTATCACGATGTTACTCACACTCATCATCAAGGACATGAGTCAGCTTCACACGCTTCATGTATCACTGTAGTTCCGATCTTTAATCATTTAGAAGGAGAACAGATGGAGGAAATTATGAAAGTAACGAAATCGACCTCTTTTAAAAAGGGTGAAGTAATTTACCGAGAGGGAGATATATCCGACTTGTTATATATTGTAAGTAAAGGGAAAATTCGAATTTACCGTTTGTCTGAATCAGGAAAAGAACAATTAGTGAGAATATTAAATCCAGGCGATTTCACTGGAGAGCTTGCCTTGTTTCGCGAATCAATTCAGGAAGCATATGCAGAAGCAATGAGTGATACCGATGTATGTATGATTAGTAGAAATGATTTGCAAGAATTTTTATTAAAGTACCCTACTATATCTTTGAAGATTTTATCGGAATTCTCTAACCGATTAGAAACATCAGAAAAACAAACAACTAGATTTGCCACAGAGAAGGTAGATACTAGATTAGCACTGTTTCTTGCAGAATGCATGGAAAGCGGAGATGGTCCAATGGAAATTGAATTGCCAATGAGTAAAAAGGATTTAGCCTCTTATCTAGGAACTACTCCAGAAACTATTAGTAGAAAGTTAGCTGACCTTGAAAATGAAGGATATATAAAACAAAAATCAGGTAGAAAGATTGAGATTTTAGATTTAGATGGATTGTTGTTGGTATAGATGTGATAATATAAAGTAAAATAGTAGTAAAAATTATTAAAACATTTAAAAAAGACTAAACTTGATTTAGATCAATTTAATTTCTTTCAATCTATAGTATTATATAATCAAGATAAAGAAAAAATAAAACAAGAAAGAAGGAAAAAAATATGTCAAGACAATTAAATTTTAATCAAGTAAAGGAAACTCATTTAAAAACATTAGCACAATATGTTCCAGTTGTAGCAAAAGTTCATGGAGGAAATCATCCAGAATTCTACCAGGTTCGTAAAGTATATGATGAACTTGCAAAGAAAGCAAAAGATGCGGGAGTAGAAAAGCCGGATTTAAAAGAGGAGTTTGTAAAATTACGTGAAATCACAGATAATTATACAGTTCCAGGTGATGTATGCGAAAGTTATGAAGCAGTATATAACATGTTAGCAGAATTAGATAAAGCATATGAAGCATAAAAGAAAACAAACAAAGTAATGGAAAGATATAAATAATCTAATAGGGAGGAGTATGAATGTGCAAAAATTTATATTAGGAAGAAAAAACCATATTACAATAGTAAGTGCAATTTTAATAATAATTGCATTTGTCAGTAAATTAGGCTTCGAAAACGAACAAATAGCCATATGGGCATTAGTAATTGCTTCAATTTTGGGAGTTTCACCTATTGCGATTCAAGCATATCAAGCATTAAAAGTCAAAGTAGTTAGTATTGATGTTTTAGTTACCATTGCAGTTATCGGAGCCTTTATAGTTAGAAACTACGAAGAATCAGCAATTGTTACATTTTTATTTCTATTTGGAGCTTATCTAGAACAAAGGACACTTAATAAAACACGTTCTGCAATTAAAGAATTAACTCAAATGGCACCAGAAAGTGCCTTAAAACAAGTGGAAAATGGTGAGTTTGAAGAAGTAGAAATAGATGAAGTTGATGTAGGAGATATTTTGCTTGTTAAAACGGGTGCAAAAATCCCAGTTGACGGTACAGTGTTAACAGGAGAAGGGCATATTAATGAAGCAAGTATTACAGGAGAAGCGGTTCCTGTAAGTAAAAAGAAAGGTTCAGGGGTATATGCCGGAACAATTTTAGAAAATGGAACTATTCAAATCACTGCTGATCGTGTAGGTGAGGATACTACTTTTGGTAAAATCATTGAGTTGGTTGAAGAAGCACAGGATTCAAAATCAGAAGCAGAACGTTTCATTGATAGATTTTCTAAATACTACACACCAGCTGTTTTAGTTCTCTCTTTTATTGTATGGATATTTTCAAGGGATATTGAACTTGCAATTACAATATTAGTTTTAGGGTGTCCAGGAGCATTGGTAATCGGTGTACCGGTTTCAAACGTCGCGGGGATTGGCAATGGAGCACGTCACGGAGTCCTTCTAAAAGGTAGCGAGGTTATTAGTGACTTTAGCAGACTAGATACCATGGTATTTGACAAAACAGGTACATTAACAATAGGAAATCCCAAAGTAGCTGATAAGGAAATTTATGCAGATAATGTATATGAAGTATTAGGGTATCTAGCAAGTGTTGAAAAGGAATCAGATCATCCATTAGCAAAAGCAGTTGTAGAATATATTGGAGATATAAAATTATATACAGTTGAAAAAACAGATGTTGTAAAAGGTGGAGGAATTGTAGCTCATGTAGAAGGTCATAAAGTTGCAGTCGGTAATGTGGCACTAATGGAGCAAGAAAATATTCTTTTAAGTGAAAAAGCTCGTGCAAATATTGCCAGATTTGAGAAAAATGGAAATTCACTTGTTTTAACATCAGTTGATGGTGAATTAAAAGCATTGATGGGTATTCGTGATCAAATTCGCCAGGGTGTAAAAGATGATCTTAAAAAGTTGAAAAAACTTGGTGTTAAAAATCTAGTAGTTCTTTCTGGTGATAACCAAGGAACAGTTGATTTAGTAGCACGTGAACTAGGACTTACAGAAGCTCATGGACATATGTTGCCAGAAGATAAAGCAACATATATTAAAGAGTTACAAGAAAAAGGTCAAATTGTGGCATTTGTTGGAGATGGAGTAAATGATAGTCCTTCACTAGCTCTAGCACAAATTGGAATTGCTATGGGAAATGGAACAGATGTAGCAATCGAAACTTCAGATGTTGTTTTAATGAATTCAGATTTCAGCCGCTTGCCACATGCATTAGGTTTAACAAAAGCAACCGCTAATAACATGCTTCAAAATATTATTATTGCAGTAGGGGTTGTATTAGTCCTTCTTGCCAGCGTATTCTTTAGTGAATGGATGAACATGTCAATCGGTATGTTAGTACATGAAGCAAGTATATTAGTAGTGATTTTAAATGGTATGAGACTTCTTCGCTATAAATTAAGAAAATAAAAATAAATAAAATTCTTGATGTAAATCAATTTATTATAGATAATAATAGTATATAATACAATTAACATAAACTAAAGGAGAGATGAAAAATGCAAAAAGCAACAATTCAATTAGAAACATTAACATGTCCATCATGTATGCAAAAAATAGAAAATGGAGTTAAATCATTAGATGGAGTAGACAAAAAAAGCATAAAGGTGCTATTTAATTCAAGTAAAGTAAGAGTGAAATATGATGATGAAAAAGTATCTATAAAAGATATTGAAAATGCCATCGATAAATTAGGATATGAAGTTATAAAATCTCAAGTAAAAGCTTTATAAAATAAGAGGGAATAAGTTTGGTTTTAATGATATCAGATGCTGGTTAATGTCATCTACGGTAAAGGACACAGTTACCAAGTTATAATGTCGTTGATATCTTCCCACACACGAAAGCCCACAGTGGATATGTTCTCACAAAGAGAATTTCTGATAAAAATATTTTGGTTACTAGTATTTGACAGCTATAACTTCCGCTCAAGCCATTTAGAAAGTGTAGTATTGATGTCAAGAAAATAGTAATGGACTTTTAAGAGAGTTTTATCCTAAAGGTATGGATTTGTCAGAAGTAAATATTGATGAATTAAATTATAACTTAAGTTTAATGAATAATAGACCAAGAAAATGTATAAAATATAAAACACCTAAAGAAGAACTTTTTGGTTTCTTACCATAGGTGTTGCATTTGATTTGACAATTCGTCTTATAAAAAACCTTGTGGGAAAACCAAATCATGAAAGTCATAGTTTTTGTATCTTTTGTTTAAGTATTTTAATATTTGGGTAAAACTATAAAATAAGGAAATAGTCATTATGATTATTATAAATTTTTTTATCGATTAGAAAATAGAACAATGCTAGTAAATGTAGGTAAATAGAATTTTAGACACAACAAAAATTGCTATATAAAATATTAAATGAGGAAAAACTAATGCAAACTTGTAAATATTGTCAGGAAAAAGGGGAGTGTCTCTCTAAAATCAAACTTTTTAATGAGCTTGGTGTAGATGAATCAAAAAATATTTATTTATCAGCGCTTCATAAGGATTTAAAAAATGGTCAAAGTTTATTTTTAGATGGAGATCTAGTTGACAAACTTATTGTAATGTAATTAGCTAATATAGTGACTTGAAAAATAGAGCAATAAAAAAGGGATATGAAATAAAAAACAAGTAAATGAAAAGCAACAAAAATAAAAACAAGTAAAAAAAGGAAT
>NZ_JASUSU010000071.1:0-9323 GCF_030445905.1 Oceanotoga sp.
ATAGATATTTCTTATTCAACTTTAATAGAAGAAAATACTGAACAAGCTATTAAAAATCTTGAAGAAGAGTATAAAAGGTATGAAAGAAACTATAATATGGGAGTTGAATATCAAGAAAAAATAGAAAAACTTGAAAAATTAGAAGATAATAAATTTCTATCTCAAAGCAAAAAATTATATGATGAATTTCAAAGTTTTTATATAAATAATATACAATTTGACCCTTATATAATGCCATTAAAAACTTTACAGAATGAACCACAGCCACCTTCTAAAGAACATCCTTTTGGAATATCTAATGGAAGAGATATATTTTATGGTGTTGTATGGGGAACGAGAACGGCTTTCAAAATAGGTTTATCAGTGGTTACAGTGGCTACTTTAGTTGGTTTATTTATTGGATCAGTTTCAGCTTATTTTGGTGGATGGGTAGATGAAGTTCTTATGAGAATTACAGATATATTTTTAAGTATACCTTTCATCTTATCGGCGATGGTTTTAACTTCCATACTTGGAACTGGAATTGACAAAGTAATGATAGCCATGATGGTTTTTACTTGGATGGCTACAGCAAGGCTTATAAGAGGTAATATATTACAAGAAAAAAATGAACAGTATGTTTCAGCGGCAAGAGCTTTGGGAGTACCAAATTGGAAAATAATAATAAAGCATATATTACCCAATACAATATTTCCTGTAGTTATACAGGCCACTATGAGAATAGGAAGTATGGTAATAACAGCTTCAGGATTAAGCTTCCTTGGATTAGGAGCACCTCAAGGATATGCTGATTGGGGTTCTATACTCTCTTATGCAAGAAACTGGATGCTTGGAGGAGGTTCTAATGCTTTACAGTATTGGTATACCGTAGTTTTTCCAGGTGTTGCAATGATACTATTTGTTTTAGGGTGGAATCTTGTTGGAGATGCCTTAAGAGATATATTTGACCCTAAGAATAGAATGTAAAGAGAGGTGTATATATGATAGATAATAAAGAACCTTTATTGAGTATAAAAGGTTTAAAAACATATTTCAAGACAGAAGATGGTGTAGTTAAAGCAGTTAATGGAATGGATTTTGATTTATTTCCAGGTGAAACATTGGCAATTGTTGGTGAATCTGGATCTGGTAAATCTGTTACTTCATTATCTTTAATGGATCTTCTCGATGAAAATGGATTTATACCAGAAGGAGAAATGATTTTTAAAGGTAAAAATTTAAAAGATCTTTCTAAAAGTGAATACAGGAAAATAAAAGGAAATGAAATAGCGATGATATTTCAAGAACCTATGACAGCTTTAAATCCAGTTTTTACAATTGGAGAACAAATAGGTGAAATGATAAGATTACACATGAATTTATCTGAAAAAGACGCCAAAAAAAGATCTATAGAATTATTACAAAAAGTAGGAATACCTGAACCTTCTAAAAGAATAGATCAATATCCTCATGAATTATCTGGAGGAATGAGGCAAAGAGCTATGATAGCAATGGCTTTATCTTGTGACCCTGATATATTGATAGCTGATGAACCAACTACTGCTTTAGATGTTACTATACAAGCACAGATATTAGAGTTGATGAAGCAGTTACAAAAAGATTATGGAATGGCTATTATATTTATCACTCATGATTTAGGGGTAGTAGCTGAAATGGCCGATAGAGCAATAGTCATGTATGGTGGAGAAGTATTTGAAAAAGGTGATATTGTAAGTATATTTAAACATCCTAAAAATCCATATACTTGGGGTCTTATGAATTCAATACCAAGAATTGATTTAGATAAAGAAAGACTTTGGGCAATACCTGGAGCTGTTCCAAATCCATTGAATTTTCCTAAAGGATGTAAATTTTCCAATAGATGTTTTTTAGCTAATGAAAAATGTGTTAATGAACATCCAGAACTTGCAAAAATAGAAGGTGAACATCTTTCAAGATGTTGGAGAATAGAAGAATTAGAAAAAGAAATATCTAAAGTAAAGGGTGGTGAAAACAATGGATAAAAAACAGCCCTTATTAGAAGTTAATGATTTAAAAAAATACTTTCCTGTTAGAGCAGGTGTATTTAAAAGAGTTGTAAACAATGTTAAAGCTGTTGATGATGTTAGCTTTAATGTATATCCCGGAGAAACTTTGGGTTTAGTTGGTGAATCTGGTTGTGGTAAGAGTACCACTGGAATGTCTATTTTAAGACTATATGATCCCACAGAAGGAAGAATAAGTCTTGAAGGACAAGATACAACAACATGGTTCATGAAAAATAATCAAGCAAATAAGTATATTAACGAATATTATGTAAAAAGATTTGAAAAATTAAAAATGGAATTAAAAACAGAGGATGAAGTTATAAAAAAATTAGAATCGAAGGTTGATATTAATAATGCAGAGATATATTTCAAAGAAGGATTTCATGGATTAAAAAAATTACATAGAGATAATTTAAAAGAAAAAAGAAAAATATTCAGAAAAGATACACAAATTATATTTCAAGATCCTTATTCTTCATTAAATCCAAGGATGAGAATAAAAAATATAATAAGCGAAGGTGTTACAACACATAATCTTGCAAAAGGTAAAGATGTATCAAATATAGTAACAGATCTTCTTGAGAAAGTAGGTTTATCCAAAGATTATATATATAGATATCCACATCAATTTTCTGGTGGACAAAGGCAAAGAATAGGAATAGCAAGAGCTTTAGCATTGAATCCTAAGATAATAGTAGCCGATGAATCGGTTTCCGCTTTAGATGTTTCTGTTCAATCTCAAGTAATAAATCTTATGGATGATTTAAGAAAAGAATTCGATTTAACTTATATATTTATAGCTCATGATTTAGCGGTAGTAAAACATATATCAGATAGAATTGCTGTAATGTACCTTGGAAAAATAGCAGAGTTAACAACTAAAAAAGAACTATTTTCTAAGCCATTACATCCATATACGGTATCTTTAATGTCAGCTATTCCAGTACCTGATCCAGAACATAAAAAGAAAAGAATAATTTTACAAGGTGATGTACCGAGTCCTCTAAATCCACCTTCTGGATGTAGATTTCATACCAGATGTCCTATAGCAAAAGACATATGTAAAAAAGAAGAACCAAAATTAATAGAAAAAGAACCAGGACATTTTGTTTCATGTCATTTTTCTGGAGAATTCAATGGCTAAAATAAAACTCTTCTAATGTATACTATTTACATTAGAAGAGTTTTTATAATTAATTTATAAAATGATATAATGAAGTATGAAAATATTATTAATTGAACAAAAATCGTTCAGGAGTGGTCTAAATGAATGAAAATAAATTTATACAACTTTTAAAAAAAGGCGATGAAAAAGCATTTGAGACATTGTATAATGAATATGCATCTAAAATATATGGTCTTTTAAGAAGTTATTTAAAAGAAGATGAAATTGAAGATGCACTTCAAGATGTTTATGTTAGAATATATAGAGGTATAAAAGGATTTAAACAAAGATCTAAACTTTCAACTTGGATATACAAAATAACAGTTAATACGGCTAAAAATTATTTAAAAAAACAAAAAAAGAATTATTTGTCACTTGATTTTAATTTAGAAAAAAATAAATTTACTTCTAAAGAAAATGTTGAAAAAGATGTTTTTGATGAAATTGATTATGAATTTATATTAAATTCTATAGAAAAATTACCACCTTTGGATAAAACTATAATAAAACTTAGAGATATAGAGGGATTATCATATTATGAAATATCAAAAATAATTGATAAACCTGTTGGTACTGTTAAAAGTAGACTTCATTATTCAAGAAAAAAACTCCAAAAAATAATAGAGGAGGATCAAAATGAAGGAAATGGATAATTATCTTAATGATTATTTGGATGGTAAAATAAATATAAAAGATTTAAATAATAGATGTCAAAAAACTATAATAGTTTATAAAAAAGCTCTTGAAAAATATTTTGAATGTCAAAATATTGATACAATAAGTAGAGTTAGACAAAAAATGCATTTAAAAAAATATGAGGAGTGAAAAAAATGACTGAAATGATGACTGTTATAGATATGGATTCAAATTATGTTTATTTAAATACCAATAGAGCAGGCGAATGTTCTGAATGTTCTTTGCACGGAGCTTGTAATATAACTGGAACTCCAGATTTGAAATTAAGAGCATTAAAAAACAAATCTGTGAATTTAAAAGAAGGAGATATTGTTTTAGTTGAACTACCAAAAGTTTCTGTTTCAAAATTATCTTTTTTGGTATATGGAATACCTTTGATAATATTTATGGCAATATCTATAATATTAAATATTATAGGTTTTTCAGATATATTGTCTTTCTTGATAGGGTTTTCTACAATGCTCTTGACTTATGTGATAATAGGAATATATGATAAGAAAAAATTAAAGGATAAATATTTACCTAAAATAATTGAAAAAAAAGACATAATATTACCTGAAAAATAATTCATAATCTAAAAATACCTGTAAAACACTTATTTTTTAACAAAAAATATTTACAGGTATTTTTTTTAAACTAATTTTTAAAAAATGAAATATTTTTCTTGAAAAAAATTTCATGCGGTTGAATATTATTCATATATTAAACAATAATTACCTCTAATTCTTCTTATTTTCTTCACATAATAGTAAACAAGACTTTTATTTTTAAGTTAAAAGTTCTAAAATAGTTGTGTAAAGAATTTATCCCAACAACGATAATAATTCTCAGGGAGGTTATTAGTATGAGCCTTTATGAAAATGCTGTAAGACAATTTAATAAAGCAGCGGACATCATGGATTTAAATCAGGATATGAGAGATGTTTTAATTCATCCAAAGAGAGAATTAACAGTTAATTTCCCAGTTAGAATGGATGATGGATCTGTAAAAGTATTTACAGGTCATAGAGTACAGCACAATGTTGCAAGAGGACCAGCAAAAGGTGGTATAAGATTCCATCCAAATGTTGATCTTGATGAAGTAAAAGCACTTGCTTTTTGGATGACTTGGAAAGCAGCCGTAGTTGATATACCATATGGTGGAGGAAAAGGTGGAATTACAGTAGATCCAAGAAATTTATCAGATGGTGAACTTGAAAGATTATCAAGAAGATTCTTTTCCGAAATTCAGATAATAATAGGGGAAGATAAGGATATTCCAGCACCAGATGTTAATACAAATGGTCAGGTAATGGCATGGTTTATGGATACATATTCTATGAATGTAGGACATACTGCTTTAGGAATAGTTACAGGTAAACCTTTAGAAATTGGAGGTTCACTCGGAAGAACTGAAGCAACTGGAAGAGGTGTTAGAATATGTATTGAAGAAGGAGCAAATTATTTAAGAAAAAATGGAAAATGTAATAAAGAAAACAAAGATATAAAAGTAGCAATTCATGGTTATGGAAATGTTGCATCATACGCAGCCATTTTAACTGTAGAAGAAGTTGGAATGAAAGTTGTTGCAATATGTGATATAACAGGTGGTTTATATAAAGAAGAAGGATTCTCAGCAGAAGAATTAAAAGATTTACAAGAAAAAGTTCTTTCAAGAAAAGCAGGAATATGTGATGTACATGATGGAAAATATAAAGTAATAACTAATGAAGAATTAATTTCTTTAGACGTAGATATATTGGCTCCAGCTGCTATGGAAAATACCATTACAGCTGCAAATGCAGATAATGTTAAAGCTAAATTAATAGTTGAAGGAGCTAATGGACCAATAACTCCAGAAGCTGATGAAATATTGTTAGAAAAAGGTGTATTTATAGTACCAGATTTCCTTGCGAATGCAGGAGGAGTTACAGTATCTTACTTTGAATGGGTTCAGGGATTACAATGGAATTTCTGGGAATTAGAAGATGTTAGAAAAGCTTTACATAGAAAAATGAAAAAGGCTTTTTATGATGTCATAGATACAATGGAAAAATATAAAATAGATATGAGATCTGCAGCTTATGTTATAGCAATTGAGAGAGTTGCTACAGCGACAAAATTGAGAGGAATATATCCTTGATGAAAATAAAAAAAGGTTCCGAATAATCGGAACCTTTTTTTATTGAAAAAATAATAATTTTATGATAAAATAACTTGTTGCATTTTTTTACAAAAAATTAATGAGTAAACTTAAAATTAAATTATAATTATAAAGGAGAATCAAAAATGGCTTATACTTTAATCTCTGTTTTGGCTAATCTCATTATAGGATTTTTTTTAACTAATATTTATTATTGGTTACCATCGGTTTTAATTGGTTCTTTAGTACTTTTGATGGCATATAAATTTGATATTAAAGATAAAATGATAAATATGCTTTTATTTGTGTCAGTTATGTTTAGTTTTTTTGGCTATATACAATCAGTAGATGTATCTATGTTTTTTTTATTGATGAATATATCAGCTTTAATATATTCTATAAGTATTAAAATAGAAAAAAGATTTATACTAATAATTTCTTGGGGATTAAATGCTTATGGAATGGGAAGTCTTGTGGCTTCTTTAAGAAATAATAATATTGGTATTATAATAGGTGTAATTATATTTATAATAGGAATAAGAGATTTATTTTCAACAAAAAAGGTGGGTTAAATATGATTGAAAGATATGCGCTATCTCCAATAAAAGATATTTGGGGATTAAAGCAGCAATATGAAAGATGGTTAGAAGTTGAACTTGCAGTTATTGAAGCATTTGAAGATTTTAATCAAGCACCAAAAGGAACTTCAGAAAAAATAAGAAAAAAAGCTTCGATAGATGTAGAAAAAATTCTTGAGATTGAAAAAGTAGTAGATCATGATGTAATTGCTTTTATAAAAGGAGTTACTGATGAAATGGGAGATGAAGCAAGATATTTTCATAAAGGACTTACTTCATCTGATATTGTTGATACTTCTTGGGCATTAGCCATGAAAAGAGCAGGCGAAATGATAATTCGTGAATATGAAAAGTTTATAGATGTACTCAAAAAAAAAGCTTTGATGTACAAAAATACTATTACAGTTGGAAGAACTCATGGTATTCATGCTGAACCTACATCTTTTGGATTAAAATTACTTTCATTTTTAGCAGAATCCGAAAGAAATATGGAAAGGTTAAAAAAATCAATATATCAAGTATCACAAGGTAAATTGAGTGGAGCGGTTGGAAATTACGCTAATATATCTCCTGAGGTAGAAAAAGTAGCTCTTGAAAAACTTGGATTAAGAGCAACCAAAGTTTCTACACAAATTGTTCCAAGGGATATACATGCAGAATTTTTAAACGCTCTTTCTTTTTTAGGAAGTGGATTAGAGAGATTAGCAACTGAAATAAGACATTTACAGAAGACAGAAGTTTTAGAAGTTCAAGAACCATTTAAAAAAGGGCAAAGAGGTTCTTCAGCTATGCCACATAAAAAAAATCCTATAATATGTGAAAGAATAACAGGAATGGCAAGAATGTTAAGGTCATATACAATAACTGGTTATGAAAATATAGTTTTGTGGCATGAAAGAGATATTTCTCATTCATCGGCAGAAAGAGTATTTATTCCAGATGCATGTATGACCGCATATTATATAACAAATAAGGCAATATACTTGATAAAAAATTTAGTTGTAAATGAAGATAGAATGTTAGAAACATTCGAACGTTCATATAATCTTGTATATTCTCAAAGAGTCCTTTTAGGGTTAATAGAAAAAGGAATGTCAAGAGAAAATGCTTATAAACTTGTTCAAAAAAATGCTTTATATGCTTGGGAAAATAGAAAAGATTTTAAACAAGTGATAAAAGAGGAATCTGAAATAAATACAAAAATGAATTCAGATGAAATAAATGAATTATTTTCAAATAATTACTTCTTAAGAAATATAGAAGAAATATATAAAAGATTTGATTTTTAGGAGGGTACTTCTATGAAAAAAGTAGCTATAGTAGGATCGCAATGGGGCGATGAAGGAAAAGGAAAGGTAGTAAATTATTTTTCATCAGATTTTGAATGGATAGTGAGATTTTCAGGTGGTTCGAATGCAGGACATACTATATATCATAAAGGTAAGAAATATGTAAATCATCTTTTACCTTCAATAGTTCCTGACTCTGATTCTAAAGGCTTTTTAGGTGCAGGAATGGTTATAGATCTTGAACAACTAATAAAAGAATTAAATGTTCTTGAAAATGATTTTCCAGGGATATCTTCAAAATTTTATATAGATCTTGAAGCTTTTATAGTTTTACCTTGGCATAAAGAAGAAGACGAATTAATTGAAAGTATGAGAAGAGAACCTATAGGAACTACAAAGAGAGGAATAGGTCCTGCATATACAGATAAAGTGTCAAGAGAGGGTATAAAATTATATCATATATTTGATGATGAGGTTTTAAAATCCAGACTTGAAGATATATACTATCTCAAAAATAATATTTATTCTGGAAGAATAAAAAATAATGCAAAAGATACATATGAATATCTTTTAAAACAAAGAGAAGATTTAAAAAAATTAAAAGTAAATTATGCAAGTGCAGTTGAAATGGGAAATGTTTTTAGAAGTACATCAGTATTATTCGAAGGCGCACAGGGAGTTCTTCTCGATCTTGATTTTGGTACATATCCTTTTGTAACTTCAGGAGCTTGTATGGCCCATGGAGTTTCATCTGTTGGTTTTTCAACATTTGAACTTGATGAAGTATACGGCGTTTTAAAAGCTTATACTACAAGAGTGGGAGAAGGTCCATTTCCAACAGAATTATTTGGTGAAGAAGCAGATAAGATGAGAAAGCTTGGAAATGAATTTGGAGCTACTACTGGTAGACCAAGAAGAGTAGGATGGTTGGACTTGCCGGCTATGAGATATGCGAAAATAAGATCAGGATTAACTTCTATTGTAATTACAAAGGCTGATGTATTAAATGGATATGACAAAATAAAAGTTTGTACATCTTATGAAGTTGATGGAGAAGTGAAAGATATACCTTCATCTTCGGCTGATTTTTTTAAGGCAAAACCAATTTATGAAGAACTTGACGGTTGGCAAAATACAAATGAGGTTAATTTTTTGAAGTATATGACTTATATTGAAGAAAACACAGGTATAAAAATTGATTATATATCTTATGGTCCAAAAACAGAGGAAATGTGTTCAAAAAATAGTTTAATTCTTGATATGTAATTTAATCGGGTCTTATGAGACCCGATTTTTTTATATTTATTGTATAATTAAATAGAGTATTTTTATATTAAAATATAAAAATTAATAGTGACTTGAAAAATAGAGCAATAAAAAAGGGATATGAAATAAAAAACAAGTAAATGAAAAGCAACAAAAATAAAAACAAGTAAAAAAAGGAAT